>JAISFJ010000148.1 GCA_031263665.1 Coriobacteriales bacterium | reverse complement strand
TACGCCCCCACCAGTGAAAAATCGGCACTTCCCTAAATAAGTTGTACTACACAATAGTGCTTGGACAAGGTGGGCCGGCATGGGGCAAGATAACCTCAAGATAACCATAAGATAACATTGTAGATTACTGATAGATTTTTGTATTGACAAGGTCTAAAGCTAGTATAGTATACTGGGTCACCCATATTATAGAGAAAGGGAAGCAGCATGAGAGGTACGTAAACTGGTCAAAGCTAAGGCCACTATCGGAGTGGTCGGACAGGGAAGGGAAAGGAAGATGAATATCGTTCGTGTGCGGAAAATGAGTGCGGATTATTGCGGGGCTTATCGTGAGACAAGCTCTAAGGGCTTAAAAGGCGTGAGGGGTTTGAGGGTTGCGCTTGCCTTTTTGGTGGCGTTATTGTTGCTGCCTCTGGGCGTTTTTATCTCCCCAACGGGTGAGGTTCACGCGGACGCGCCGCCTTCTACGTGGTATGGCTCCGGTGTGGTGACCCAGGGTTTTAACGACAGCAGCCACCACGACGGCCAGTATCGGTTTACGGTTTCGGGCGCCTATGGCAACTTTGGCCCTCTTGCGGCGTCATGCGATTCCCCGGGATGCGCAAATGTACCAACAGGACATGCCGTCGATTATATCGAGGCCGTATTGCATCATACCGACAGCAATTACGCCTACTACAGCGTCTGGCTCAGACCCATAGGCTCTGTGGACTACGGCGTTTACGAGTCGGGTTATCAGTGGCTTAAAGCCGACAACCTCCTTGCCATCCCCTGGTCATTTGAAAAAGAATTGTGGATTGCCAAACGCTCCACCGCTTCAGGCACTGGCTACTACAACGGAAATCCCGACCCAAGCGGCGACTACAATTTGAGCAGCTCTCAATACAGCCTCTACAGGGACAACAACGGCTCTCCGGGCTCTCTCATAAAAACCATCACCTTAAATGAAGACTGGTGGGGCACCGCTACCGGCAATTTTGGCATGGTTGACATCGATGGAGTGTACTGGATAAAAGAGACCACGGCAGCGACCGGGTTTTCTCTGAACCCCAAATGGTATTACGTTTGGATACCTACCGGCAACGACTACTCATACAACAGCAGTGAGGCGGGCGCGGCCTACTGGTTTACCAATGGCACCGCCGACTGGTACGCAATAAACGTTTACGACGTCCCTAAAGGCTCAATCACGCTGAAGAAGGCCTCGTCTACCACCTCCATTACCAACGGAAACGACAACTATTCGCTTGCCGGGGCGGTATTCGGCGTTTACGACACGGAGGCAAACGCGAAGGCGGGAGGCACAGCCGGACGACTCACCACCATCACCACCAATGCCACCGGTGCGGGCACGAGCGCGGACTTGCTTGATTGGGGCACGTATTTTGTACGTGAGATAACCGCGCCAACAGGCTTTGTGCCACCGTCCGCACAGGTGTGGACCGTAATACTCGACGCGAAAACCAAGGCGGTTAACAACGGCTCAGCGATTACGAATGTCCCCTATTCCAACTCACATTCCGCCCTCGTAAAAAAAGTGGATGCCGATGGGGTTGAGGTGGATGGAGCCGGTGGCTTTACCCTCGCGAACGCCGAGTTTACCGTGCGCTACTGGGACGGTTATTACTCCACGGTTGCCGCCGCCGAAGCATCGGGTTCTGCGATGAGAACGTGGGTGTTTAAGACACAAGAGGATGAGGGCAAAGGAATCGTTCGGTTTAACGCGGATTATTTCCTCAGAGGTAGCGCGCTTTATTACAACAGTGCGGGCAAGGTGGTTTTTCCTCTCGGAACTGTTGTTGTTCAGGAAACAAAAGCTCCGGTGGGCTATCTGCTCAACACTCCGGAAAATCCCAATACCCCGCGCGTCTTTAATGTTGTCGCGACAAAAGGTAGCAATGACACTGAGTTTAAGGACATGGATAACGGCGGCGCGACGCTCGCACAGGCCAATGAGCTTGTTGAGCAGTCTGACCAGATTATTCGCTCTGATGTTTATCTTACCAAAGGCAAGGAAACCAACCAGGGTGTCTCGACCATTCTTGAGCCTGAAGCTGACGTGACCTTTGACTTTTACGGCCCTCAGCAGTATGACGCGACAACCGGCGAGCCACTTGAGGGCGTCACTCCCGCGTTTTCTATCACCACCGATGCGGACGGACATGCCGATACCTCTAAACTCTACGTTATCAACAATGGCGATGGCACGTACAGCAGTCGTGCCCGCGTATCTAGCGACCACGGCGGTGTTCCGTACGGTACCTATCTCTGCATTCAGCGAAACGCGCCCGAAGATGTCATCGAGATTCCTCGACAAATTTTTGTCTTTACCGAGGACAGCAAGCACTATTCCTACACCATAAAAAATGACCGCATGAGCCCCTGGGCCATTCAGGTTGTCAAGCATGACGCGGAGACCGACGAGGTTATCCCGCTTTGTGCTCAATGGCAGGTAATAGACCGAGAGACCGACGAGCCCGTTGTTATGACGACGTATTATCCGGATACCCAGCAGTGGGACACCTTTACCTCAGATGAAAACGGACATCTGACGCTTCCTGAAAAATTGCCTTTTGGCCGCTACCAACTCCGCGAGGTGTTAGCTCCCGCCTCTGAAAACAGCGGATATTTGCGCAGTCCTGATGACCTGACCTTTGAGGTCGCGAAAAACGAGGACGGCACGGCGGACGTCTACGACTGGGATACCCCATTTGTCTTAGACTTCTTCGACTTGCCCGCAAAAGGCATTATCGAGATAAACAAAACCGACGAAATAACATCGGAGGCGGTAGCCGGCGCTGCGTATGAGGTGCGGGCGGCACAAGACATCTTCACGCCTGACGGAACGCTCCGTGTCGCAAAAGATACGGTCGTTGCCAAAATCACCACCGATTTAGAAGGCAAAGCAAAGACCGACGAGCTTTACCTGGGCAACTACCTTATCAGAGAAGTCGCCTCTCCCGATGGCTACACGCTTGATGACAGGGAGCACGCTGTTTCCGTTGTCTACGAGGACCAGGATACGAGCCCGGTCACAGCCTTAGTCGAGGTAACCGATTATCCGACGACGCTACTCGTTAAAAAGGTCATGGCCGGAACCGATGAGCCCTTGGCAGGGGTTGGCTTCAGGCTTGACGCTTATCTTTACGCTGAGCCCGATTATGCTGAGATACAAGCTGAGGTTCAAAAGTGGCTTGGTGCGGCCGCGCTTATCGGCATCTCCTATGATGTCGATTTTGATGCGTTTGAGTCGGCGATAAGACCCGTCTGGTCACGTGCCCTGGAAAACGGCACAATCGAACAGGGCGTATTTCCCCTCACCGCCCTCGACCTCGGCTCCGGTCTGTCTTCCGCGTCTTATGTTGAGGGCCACGTGTCCATCTCGCCTATGGGAGAGATGACCATAGATGTTGACGGTCTGGATGAGATAACTATCGAGAGCCCGCTGGTGTTGTTTGGCTCACATCAGTCTACGACCGACGAAAACGGGCATGTTGAATTTCGCAACCTGAAGGCATACGAGGACACTACGCGCACACGCTATGTGCTCTACGAGGAGCAGGCGCTCGAAGGCTATCTGCCAATCTACGATGCCGTGAAACTATTTTCTGTCGAACCCGAAACGGGCCTTATCGACGGGGCTCACGGGATACTTGAGGTCGTTGTCGAAAACGATTACACAAAGATTGACATCTCCAAACACGATATAACAACCGCCGAAGAGCTTCCGGGCGCCACCTTGCAGGTGTTTCCCGTAATTGATGGGGAGGCTTTAGACGAACCGCTCTATGAGTGGGTATCGACTGACGAGCCTTATCGCATCGAGCGTCTCCCCGTAGGCGACTATCTCTTACGTGAGACAAGCGCTCCCGATGGCTACCTGCTGACTGAGGATGTCGCGTTTACTGTTGAGGACACCGATAATATCCAGAAGGTCGTCATAGCTGACGGGGCCATCCCCGTTGAGGACACGAAGAGCCCTGAAGGCACCACGCTCGACAAAACGGGAGATTTCTCAAGCGACCTTATCCTCGTGCTGGCCATCATCTTAGCTGCATCAGCCGCGTTCTTTGCACTTGGTCATTATCTGAAGAAGAGAGCGTTGGCAAGCGAGATGTCCGAGGGCCTGCCTGAAAGTGAGTTGGGAGATGGAGTAAGCGACGGGGCGAATAGCGGGCGAAAAACGGGGCAAGCGACGGGGCGGTAGTGGTAGCGGTAGTGGTAAATTGAAATCAGACAGGCCATGAACGCCGTAAAAAAGAAACCACGCCAGGGGTCAAAGGCGGCGCGCGTCTGCTTCATCACGGGCTGCGCGCTTGCCGCCTTGGTACTCGTCGCGTTTTTGTGGATAGCTTCCATGAACCACACTGCCTCCAAGATAGTGCCCCAAGGCCCCTCATCTTCATCCTCTTCGGCCGAGACGACCTTGGATGATGGGTTTCCTTATGTTGATTGGGAGTATTGGCAAGGCGTTAATCCCAACATTGTCGCCTGGCTTACTGTTCCGGATACCGGTATTGACACACCCATCGTCCAGGCGAGTAGCGCACGCCCCACCTATTATCTGACACACGATGTTTTTGGCTCTTTAAGCTATATCGGATGCCCCTATGTCAACGCGCAATGTACTTTAGAAAGTCCTCAGGTTGTCATCTTGGGGCACAATATCAAGCGCCTGGAAAATTCCTTTGCCGCACTCGCGAACTACCGCGAATGGGATTTTGCCAACACACACCAGGAGATGCTTTTTCAAACCCCGGGATACAAATTACGCCTCAACGTTTTGGCAGCCGATGTTATCCCTGGCTCGCACCGAGTGAACATCAGCGACTTTGCTTCTGTCTCCGCTTTGCGCTCCTGGATTTCCGAGCAGTACGCGCGCTCTGACATGAAGTACGAGCAAATGCCCCAAACTCGTCAGGTTTTCACGTTTGTGACCTGCTCATATGTCTATCACCCACGAGACGAACGCACCCTCGTCTACACCAGCGAACGCACGCCCGAACGCACCCTCACCTTTGATTACTGAAAGTAACAGCAAATGACTCTGCGCTACTCATCACCGTCATTCATCCCAAATCAGGAGGCGTTTAACCAGGTGCGCATGCGTGAGCAGGCAAAACTATCGGTTGCTTGACTTAGTCGGGACTACTCAACTACAATCCAAGGAAGTTGCTTTGCAAGGGCATACTGTAATGCACAACGGAAAATGCTCTCGAGTTTTCAAAATACTTTCGAGTTTTTTGCCGAATATCGTCGAGCATCGTCGTGTGCGTTAAGCATCGTCGAGTATTTCTGTTAGCGCAAGGTGGGGAAAGAGAAGAGATGACTGAGCGTAACAAAAACGCTGGGTCAGAGACGCGGATAAGAAACCGAAGGGTTCTGCATAGAACGCGCATGGACACGTTGTTTACGCAGGCACTCAAACGGCCGGTTACTACTGTCGTCGCGGGTCTTGGGTTTGGAAAGTCAATTGCTGTCGCATCATATCTTCGTGAGAAAATGATGCGAACGATCTGGGTGCAGCTTTCCGCAAATGATAATATGCTGTCGCACTTTTGGGAAACCTTCTCGCAAGCCTTCGCTCCTCTCAATCCAGACCTGGCACAAATGCTTTTATCCGTAGGCTTCCCCGAAACCATGGAATTACAGCGCTATCTTGGGGAATTACTTATCGCCGAGTTAAAACCACGCTACTCCTATGCCCTCGTGTTTGATGACCTCCATCTCTTGGAGGACGGCCCTACGCTCAATTTCATCGCACAAATCTGCTTGTCCAGCACCGAGAAGGTCTCGGTAATAATAATCTCGCGCCGAGACAATCTCCCCAACGTCAATGACCTTTACTACAACAAACGCCTTTCGCGCATCGACGAAGAGGAGTTGTTCTTTACCAAAAGCGAGATGGCTGACTACTTTGAGCTCATTGGTATTAAAATTTCAAACGAACTTACCACAAGCATCTATTTTGATACGGAGGGTTGGCCCTTCGCGGTTTCGCTAGCGGCTAACCTTCTTGAAAAAAACCCGGATAATGGCCATTACATCCACTCAGCACTCACAAGCAGCTTTGAGGTAATCGCCGACAATGAGCTGTTCTCCGTTATCTCCGACAAGCTGAGGCACTTTCTCATACAGCTCTCCCTCATCAAGCATCTCTCCCCTGATTTAATCAGTGAATTTAAGGACGGACAGCAATCGATGAACGAGCTTGTTCGCATCAGCTCACTGATACGCTACGACAACTATATGCACGTGTATCGAATCCACCACCTTCTGCTGCACTATCTCGAGAAGCGGCAGGATATTCTAACGAAAAACGAACGGTACGAAGCCAACAAAAAGGCCGCACGCTGGTGTGGGGCCAACGGGTATAAGCTAGATGCGCTTTCTTATTACCACGCGGTGGGCGACTACGGCGCCATCATCGACATAGCGTGCAGCTACCCTCCCGTCATACCTTTTGACGTCGCCTCCACCGTACTTGCAATTTTTCAGGACGCCCCTGTGGAGATGTTTGACCAGCATTCACGCGCACGTGCCCTGCATACCCGCCTCATATTGTCCGTGGGAAAAATCGGGGAAGCTCAGGAGAAAACGCGCGAATACCTGGCCCAACTCGAAGCGCGGTCGCTGGATGGCACTACCAGTCATATTTTGATGGGTCTGCACAACAATCTTGGATTCGCCAAACTGATTACCTGCCCCGAAACGCGCGATTACAGCTTCGCTCAGCACTTTGAAAAGGCTTTGGAGTACTTTGATACCTCGACAAAGCTACCGCACGGCGGACTTCACTTCTGCCCCGTAGGCCCCTATGCGTTAAGAGTAGGAGGTGGGGACGCAAAAGATGTGGAGGACTACATCGAAGCACTCAATCGGTCGGTTCCCTGCGCAACGCTTACGCTACAGGGTTGCGCGCATGGCTTAGATGATTTGGTGCGTTCGGAGTGTGCGTTTTTTCGCGGACAGTCTGTCGAAGCCGAACATCACGCTCTCAACTGCATAAGTGCCGCTCGCGAGTACGACCAGTTTGAACTGGTGAGCAGGGCACTATTCCTCTTGATACGTATCTATCTCCAAAGAGGTAAGTACAGCCAGCTTGTTGCCGCACATACCCAACTCGAAACCCTCACCAACGAGCCTTCGTTCGCAAATCGCCATATTCTCTACGAGATGATTTCCAGTTGGTTTTTTGCCATGATAGGTGAGATAAATCGCGTAGACAGTTGGCTTAAAAGCGATTTATGGTCGACCGACGCAAAAAACCTCTTTGACGGATTGGACGATTCCATTAAGACAAAGTGCTATCTCGCAAACAAAAACTACCAAACCCTGCTCGATTTTTCCAACAGCCGTACCGCTCGTTATGGTATCTCACGCTATATTCTTGGAAAAGTGGGGATCGAGGCAGCTAAAGCTGTTTGCCACTGTCAACTCGGCGAGAGAACTGCCGCTCTCCAGCATTTGGAGATGGCCTACGAGCTCTCTGAACCTAACAGATTTGACATGATGTTTATCGAGTTGGGCAACAACATGCGAACGCTCACCAACATGGCGCTGAAAGCAAAGGAGGTGCACGTTCCATCCTCGTGGCTCAAAACCATACGAAGCAAGGCGACCACGTATGCAAAGCGTGTCGCACACATACGCTCCTGTTATCTGGCCGCTCACGACCTCGAAACCAACGTGCAGCTTACGGGCAAGGAGCTTGAGATACTCACGGACCTTTCCCAGGGGCTTTCACGCACAGAAATCTCTCTCGCACATGGCATCTCAATCAATACCGTCAAAACAATGTTGCAGATGATTTATGAGAAGCTCGGCGCGGAAAACGCCATAGACGCCGTCCGCATCGCCGCGACAAAGCAGCTGATTTGATGGGGGACGGGGGCAGAGTGTGGGACAGATGGGGACGGTTCCTGGTGTGGAGTGCACTCTGCCCCGCTCTACCTCAGGTAGGTTTGCAGGAGGCGTAGGAGTTCATCGAGGTCGATGGGTTTTCCGATGTGCGCGTTCATGCCGGCTTCTAAGGCGCGCTCAACATCCTCGCGAAAGACGTTTGCTGTCATGGCGATGATGGGAACCGTCTGTCCTTGTACCGCGTCGAGTTCGCGTATGCGTTGCGTTGCGGTGTAGCCATCCATCTCCGGCATCTGCACGTCCATAAGAATCAGGTCATAGCGTTTGGGGTCGGCCTTAAACATCTCAAGAGCCTCAAAACCATTGTAAGCTTCGTCGATTTTAATTGAGGTAGGCTCAAGCAAGGCTATGACGATTTCGCGGTTGACTTCGATGTCCTCAACAACCAGGATGCGGTAGGCCGAAAAATCGACTTCTTCGCCCTCGGCTACGGTTGCCGCCGATTGCCGTGAAGTTTTGTCGGCCGGTCGCGCCAAGTTGGCTCTGTTTGCTGTTGCCTTTGACTCACTCGCCAGTTTTACCCCGCCTATTACCTGCGCCTCAACCGCTTGTGTGTCGGCAACTTCCTCCACATCCGCGCCGGGCACGCCCATTTTCACGGTAAAGGAGAACGTCGAGCCTGAGCCAAGCTCCGATTCGACCCATATCCTGCCATCCATCGCTTCGATGATGCGCTTTGAGATGGCAAGTCCCAGGCCGGTTCCGCCGTATTTACGCGAAGTTCCGCTCTCGGCTTGCTCAAACGAATGAAACAGACGCGGTATCTGCTCATCGCTGATGCCGATGCCATGGTCTTTTACATCTACCTGCAAGACACAAGAGTCAGCGGCTTCATCATCGGAAGCGCTTTTGTGGTCGGCATCAGCGGCGGCAACGGCCCCGGTAGCAGCAACGGCCCTGGTAGCAGTGGCGACGGCAGTAGTAGCGGTAGTAGCGCCGTCACCAGCGCCGGCGGCATTATCAGCATCCCCGGCACCAGCAGCGCCAGCAACAAAACCGGCACCGTCACCGGCATCATCTCCATCACCGTCACTACCAGCACCGCTCACACCATCAGCGGCACCGTCGAGCCTTTTGACATCAAGCTCTATACTCGCGCCGTCGGGCGAAAACTTGATTGCGTTGGAGAGCAGGTTGGTTATGACCTGGGCCAGGCGCTGGTCATCGCCGATGACCAGAGAAGGCACGCGCTCATCCACCGTAACCTGAATATTCTGGTCGACCTCGGCAGCTCGAAAAGCGATGACATTCGTCACCGTATCAATCACCTTGCGAATGTCAAAGGGAACCTCGGAGAGTTCGAGCTTGTTCGCCTCTATCTTCGACATATCGAGAATGTCGTTGATGATGCCCAGCAGGTGATTTGACGCGTCGTGTATCTGTTCGAGACAACGATTCTTGAGTGCGGGGTCGTCGGTCCGCTGCCCAATCGTCACCATGCCGATGATGGCGTTCATGGGAGTGCGTATCTCATGGCTCATATTGGAGAGAAAATCCCCCTTGGCGCGCGACGCTTCTTCGGCACGCTTGAGCTCGCTTTCCGCCGTCTGTCTTGCTTTGGTCGTCTCGTAGTTCTGATATTTGAGCACCAGCGATATGAGCAGGGCGGCGATGGCAAACGAGGTGCTGAGGTCTACGTATATGAGA
>JAISFJ010000113.1 GCA_031263665.1 Coriobacteriales bacterium | reverse complement strand
CTGTCCGCATTTGAGCGCGAGAAAGCCGGAGCCCGCTCCCATGAGGCTGCTCCCGATGTAAAAAAACGGCGGCACCCCCGTGTAATATGGGCCTGCGATGATGACCGCAATGGACCCGAGCATGGAGATGAGGGCGCCGCACATTACGCCGATACGGGTGCTGAGCCACGCGTCGAAGAGGCGCCTGAAGAAGGGCGCGGCAAGGAGGACGACCGCGCTGGTGGCGGTTGAGAGTAAATACAGTGTCGAGAGGTTGCTGCCGTCTATCTCAACATCTGAAAGCCAGACCGTCCCGCTGTAGGCGAGAAACAACCACGCGAGCCAGATGCCGAGCCCCAGATAACGAAGCCCCGGCCAAATGATGCCCAAGTCTGATGACATGCTCTGCTTTTTGCGGTTATTGGACTGTGTCTCCATGAAGCCCCATCAATCCACTCACTGGCTCAAGATGCGGATGTCGCGATGCACGCGTCATGCAGGTGCCCACACGCGCCGCGACCCAGCTTCTCAAATACCGTTGTTCCTCCCAGCAATTCGCGCAATTCGTGCAGCAATGCGCACTGTTTATTATGACGTACTATCGAGTGGAGTGGTAGGGGCCGATGGCGTTGATTTTATTTCGGTGCCGCCCCGGGTGTTCTTTTTGGGTGTGTTAAATGGCAGGGTGATGGCTTTTGCGGGACAGTGGGAGACGCACTCACCGCACTTGCTGCACTCGTGCATCCCGGCCTTGGAGTGGGGGTCGAGTTTTTCCTCGCAGACCTCCACGCAGATGTTGCAGTCGATACCCTTGTTACGCAGGCAGACGCTCTCGTCAACTTTGGGGCGCAGGAAGCGGTTGGGCAGACTCATGAGAGAAAAAACCGCCCCCAGCGGGCAGAACCGCAAACACCACTTGCGCACTACGAATATCTCGATGGCCAGTATCGCGGGAAAGACGAGAAGTGAAAGCGTCAGCTCGTCAAAGCCGACCCAGCGCCAGAAGGCGATGATGGTCGCGAAGCACAGCCCCACCGGGCAGATGAGACAGAACACGGGAAAGCCGAATACAGCCGTTGAGAGCAGGGCTCCGCCTAAGACGACATGGCGGGAGTCGAGCTTGGCGCGTTTTTTGACACAGCTTGAACACGCAGAAGAGCAGGTAGAGGGGGTGCAGGTCTCCGCGTTTGCGCTTGTGCCCCCGGCTGTGTCCTCGCCTTCGGCCGCGCTTCCGTCTTTGTCCCCGTTCGGCTCCACACTCGCGAGCGCACCCTCGGTCGCGCCCGCCTCCACATGCCCGTTCGGCTCCACATTCGCCAGCGCGCTCTCGACCGTGTCTTCCTCCGCGATTTCATGCGCGACCGATTCCGTCTTGCGGGCTATCCGCTTTCTGCTCTTAAACGCGAAGATGCGCCGGAGCGGGGGGATGGGGCAGACCCAGCTGCAAAATACCTTGCCGAGCACAACCGTAATTCCGACGATGAGCAGCAGCACGACGAGCGCCCGGGGGAGAAGGGTTTTTTCCGCGAGAAAGACTTCAAGGATACCCAAGGGGCAGATTGTCGAGATTTCTTCATAGCCAAGCGATGAGAGCGTGCCGGTTCCCGTATGAAAGATGAGGCCGATGGCGACAAGAGCGAACACCAGGGTGATGGTTATTTTTCTCAAGAAGGGAAGCCTCATTGCGGCCTCCGCTCATCGGTCGCCTCGACATTCACGCCGCGACGATTGCTGCCCTGGTAGGAGCGGTAGGTGTTGGATGGGCAGATGTTTTCGCAAACACCGCAGCCGTTGCACAGCGCCTCGTCTATGACCGGCCTGCTCTGGGCGTTGAGCGTGATGGCGCCAAACGGGCATTCATCTACGCATTTGCGGCAGCCGCCCTCGTTGTGAAAGGCGATGCAGAGTCCTTCTTCGATGACCGCGCGCCCAATCCGCTCGGTTTCGGGGTCAAAGGGGCGCAGGGCCTCGGTGGGACAGTTTTTGATGCAAAGTCCGCAAAAATTGCAGAAGCCCTTGCCTTCGCCCGCGAATACGCCCTCGGTTGGTTTTTTGCTTGCGCTGTATCGTCCGATGCGGAAGGTCATCCGGGGGGTGCGGGCATTGAGCAGGCCATCATTTACCGACGCGACCGAGATGGCGTCATACGGGCAGGCGGAGCGGCAGCGGTCGCATTTGATACAGGCGGCTAAGAAGCGTTCTTCATCCTGCCCGCCGGGGGGTCTGAGAAGAGGTGTTGTGCCAAAGGCGTATTTTGTTGCCCCGCCGAGCCCCAAGAGCACGGCCGCTCCCGCGACGCCATACAGGAGGTTGCGTCGGGTAATCTGAGCCTCAGTTTTGTCCATTGCGAACAACTTCGATGAGGTCCTCTATCGTTTTCAAGTCCAACTCAAGGTAGCCTCTGGTCGCTTTGAGGGCACCGCGATAAAACCGGGTTTTGAGTATTTTTTCGGCGCGCTCCCTCAGCAAATCGAGCCAAGACAGGATGTGTTCGTTGATAAACTCACGCGACAGCTCAAGGTTGCGAAGCGCCTCGTCTTGGTTGTTGTGCTCAAGCGCTGTGGCAATGCGGTCGGAGAGTACGGCGAGAAACTCCAGTTCAAAACTCAGGTGGTCCTCGGGGAGTTTGACGTCAGTTTTCAGGCTGATGGATTCCGCCTGGAATAGTTCGTACACCTTTTGACGCGGCTCCTGATACAGCAGCGCGCTTTCGCCCAGAAATACGCTGGCATAGGGCACCGCCACCTGCTCGTCTATCGCCGTTATGCCATCGAAGCACATGGTGAAGTCGGTGGAGAGTTGCTGCCGTGTGCCGGAATGACGCTTGCGCAAAACGCTACCCATGTCTTTGAATCCTTCAGCCAGAAGGGGGGTGTCGCTCAGCGCTTCGGCAATTGAGCCGTAGTCGATAGCCGCAAATTCCTCTATATCCGCCTCGCTCAAAGGCTTTAAGAACATGCGCGAGAACATCCGATAGCTGTCAGCCCTACCGGCCAACACACTGGCGAGGCTGTCTGTGGCGTTTGCGTCGTCTGCTGTAGTCATAGAGGTCCTTTCTGTCCCACTCCCGTCTTCGCACGGCCATTCGTTACGTAATGATTATAGCAGCGCTTTCGAGTGTCTTCGAGAGGCCGGCGTTGAGAGCGAGCCATATCGTTGCCCTCAGAGCAAACGCGCCGACAAGGGCACCGCCTGCGCCCAGGTATATCCAGGCAAGAAGGGGTCTCGCCAGCAGGAGCGCGGCAGAAGCCAGAGGAACTGCGCCGCCAACGAGTGACACCAAAATCCAGTAGAGAACGGTAGCGCTCCCTAAGGGAACCATCAGGCCGTTGGCGATGAGGGCGACGGTCGAAAGCAGCGATAAGCCGACGAGAACCAGTGTCATTTTCCGCGTCGAATCGTCAACCGTCTGGGCGACCGAACTATCAACCGAATCGTCTCCCTCTTCGCTCCCTCCCTCATTGTTCGCTCCGAAAAGCGCGACCAGTGCCAGGTAGATAAAGCCTCCTGGCACCAGTGCGCTCAACAGAAAACTGACCGAGACCGCCGGCGAGTGCCACGCGGTCATGCCGACCATGGCCTGATGACTGTAGCCGCCCGTAAAGCCGACGGCCACAGCCACTATCATGGCGGCGATCCCCAGCGCCTTTTTGGTGGAACTTTCCCTCATGGTGACAAAGAGGTAGACCACCGCAACGATGACGCAGGCAACAAAGGCGAGGAACTCCAAGGAGACCGGGGTTCCGGAAGATATGTTGCGGGCAACCGACATGATGCTTGCCGGTTTGCCGAGCCGGACGAAGGCCGCGCAGGCAGCCGCCGCCAACAAAACAAGAGCGATGACGATAGCAATGGTGTTGACCCTCTTTTTTTCGCCGCCAACAAACTCGGAGAGCCCAACAAAGCCGAGTATCCCCGCGCCGCCGACAGCACAAAATTTAAGCAGGACAACTGACCACTGAATCACCGCTTTACTCACCCAACCCTCTCCAAGTCGCTATTTCCTCAGAGAGAATATAGCGGGTTGCGGGCATGACGCCTTCCGCCTCGATTATACAGACCTTGCGTCCGTCCGTCTCAGCTTGGGCCAAAACCTTGCTGGCGGCGGAGTTGGGGTCGTCCAAATCGCCAAAGGAGCGAGCGCCGCAGGAGCAGTTATGCACACAGGGCGGCACGGCATGGGCGGGGTCGCTGGTGTCATTGGTGTTTTCCACACCGTCGGAGGCAGCCGTGAGGTGGTTGCAAAGCGTGCACTTCTCGGTCACCCCTTCTTCCTCGTTAAACCAACGTACGCTGGGCTTTTGGTTACCCTCGGGGTCGGAGTAGGGGCAGGCGGCGAGACAGGATTTGCAGCCGGTGCACTCCTCCTTGTTGATGAGTACGACATTGTTCTCGGAGTCGCGGTAGGAGGCGCCGGTTGGGCAGGCACCGACGCAGGGCGAGTTTTCGCACTGCTGGCACTGCATGGGCACCCAGTACATATCGATGTCGGGATGGGTTCCTGTGGGCTTGACCGGTACGACGGTCGTCCAATAGTTCCCGAGTGCTACGCTGTTCTCAAACTTGCAGGCAACTACGCAGGAGTCGCAGCCGGAACAACGGTCAAGGTCGATGACCAGACTTCTCTTAGGCATTATTGACCTCCTTCCGCCGGCGCGGCGTCAGGGAAAGAGACAATCGGAGTGAGGAGCTCCTTGTTCTCGATGGCGACGCCAATGTCGTCGGGCGCGTATTCGTTGGTGGTTGTGGGCATAAACGGCGCAAACTCTTTAGGCTCGACCCAGACGTTTGCGGGTTTTTCCGACTTCTTGATGTTAACGGTGAAGCCGCGGTTGGTGTAAGAGCCAAACACCTCATTGAAATTACAGTCGATTGCGTTGGTGATGACGTTGACGTTGCACTCCTGCCAGCCACCGGTCTTGGTGCTTTGCGTGGAGTCGTAGCACTCGGGGTTCCAGAAACGCTCCATCCACAGCACGTTAGGCGCGACGACCTCGGCCACGTAGGCGATGGCACGGATGGGCTCGGCAGTCTTGGTGTTTTGCTCCTTGATGCCTGAGTAGGCAGCCTCCAGGCCGGTGCCGTGCACAAAGTCTGTGCCCTGGGTGCGGCGGGACGAAATCTCGACCCAATCGCCGTCCGCGATGCCGTAGTCGGCCGCTGTTTTGGAGTTGATGCGCACGAGAGGCGCCGGATACAGCTCGCGAGCAAAGGGCGCGTGACGCATCGTGCCGTGATGGAAGTAGTACACGCGGCCGGAGGTGATGGCCAGCGGGAACTCGGGGTCGAAGGGAGCGACAAAATCACCGCCGTTGGCGATTTCGGGAACCTCCTTCTGAACTGGTACGTTGCAGATGGGCGAATACTCGCCGTCCCATGTGCCGGCGCGCGGGTCGATGGGGCCAAGCTCGCGCGGGTAGCAATAGGGCCAGCCCGTACGACTGAGCTTGATGTGCAAGGTGTTGTAGACCTCGCATTTGCGCGATTCGGTGGCAAAGCCTACGGGCAGGCCGTCGTTGGCCGTAACAAGGTGCTGGCCATAGGTCCAGTACTGGTCGGGCGGTGTGACGTTGTAGGCGTCGGCTCGGTCGCGGGCCGCCTCGAGATAATCGTCGCGTGTCGCACCCTCTGCCAGTCCGAGGACGGGGCCAAAGGCCGCTATCTGCGTCGCCCACACTTCTTCCTCGCTGTTGATGCCACCCATGACACCTAAGCCGAGCGGGAACTGCAGGTTCATCTCTTCTATCGTCTTGCCCGTGCCGCCGAAGGTGATGCTGCCCAGCTTCTCGTTGAGCTTAACGGAGGCGGCGTCGATAACGCGCTTCGGTGGGACGGAGTTGGGTACCGTCTCGCCCAGATGGATGACGCCAGGGCTGGGGAAGGCGTAGTTGAGCTGACCGAACTCGGAAGCACCGGTAGCCTCCAGCCATTCCTCAAGCGGGAATATCAGGTCGGCGACCTCGATTTGGAAGGAGGTAATCATCGGATATTGGCAGATGATGAAGTCGACACCATCATCCATGATAGCGTTATACCAGGCACCCGCGCTGCCAAGCACGGCGAACTTGTTGCCGCTCATGTCAAACCATACGCGCGGCTTAAAGGGCTCGCCGGTCTCGATGGCTTCACGAACCGAGGGGATGTGGCTGTGGCACCAGTTGTAGAGACCGCGGTGGTTTTTCATGCCGAGGCGGTCGAGCAGCAGCTGGTTCATCGCGTAAAGGGTGGGGCCATTTTGGAAGGGCGGAGCATCGGGATTCGCGCCGTCTTCGATGGCCTGGATGCGTGCCTCGTTGGCCTCTTTGGTCGCGCCGACTTCATAGCCGATGCCGTACATCTGGCCAAACATGCCGCCAAACCCATTCCAGAACATGGTGGGGCGTGGTGCCTCCCCTTCGGCGGGCAAAGGTCCGTTTTGGGTCATGGTGGCGCCGGGCTTGTTGATGTAGCCCATTATCATGTCAAGGCCCATCAGGCCTACCGGTACCTGCGAAGCAGTTTCTTCCATGTCGGAAGCTACGCCGTTGGCAATGCCAGCGACTTCGGCGCCCGTGTAGAGGTCGATTGCCGCGCGAATCCGGTCGGCTGGGACCCAGCAGAACTCTTCGGCCTTCTCCAAGGTCCAGGGCTCCGCCTCGTCACGATATATCTGGCCGGCTGATTTGGATTCCAGGCCGCCCACGGTGGCGGTGGCGAGCACCTGCGGGTTCACGCTTTGCGAAACTGTTGCGGCATCACCAAAGGGCAGAGGGGCAACCTCTCCGGTGTTTTCGTCCACGCAGACGTAGACCGGAGTGTTTTCCGGCATGTCGGCCGGAGGGGTGTAGCCTTCGATGACCTCGGTTGCCAGCCACGGCAGTTTGGTATCGGGGTTAATGAGGAAGGGTATATTAGTAAAGAACTTCGTAAATTCCTCGTCATAGAGCTTCTCGTCTAAGATGACACGGTACCAAGCCAAGATGAGTGCGGCGTCCGCGCCTGGGCGAACCGGCAGGTGGATGGTCGCTTTGACGGCGTCTGGTGAGAAGTTGGGGTCGACGACGATGGTCTTGCAGCCACGCGCGCGCAACTCGGCCATGCCGCGACCGGATTGGGCGGTCTGTGACACGCTCGGCTGAGCGGCCCACAACACGAGTACCTTGGTGTCCTGGGTCACACCCTTGGCCTCCTCGAGGGGCGCTAAGCCCTTAAAGGGTTCAAGGACGGCGCAGTCGGCGATGGACTGGTCGGCTCCACCATACATATAGGCTGCCTCGGTGATGCGCGGCAGGTAGCACTGCGCGCAGCCCGGCTCAAAGACGGTGGGTGAACCCAGCGCCATCGGCGTGGTCATCGCCTGCATGAACGAATAAGCGCCGCCTCCGCCAACCGAGGCGAAAAACGCATAGGTACCGTATTTCTCGATGGCCTCGGCAATTTTGGAGGCCGCCAGTTCGATGGCGTCATCCCAGGAAACACGCTCCCAGGTGGCGTCGTTTGCTCCGCGCGCGCCGGTGCGCTTCAGTGGATAGAGCACGCGGCGTGGGCTGTAGCAGGTGTGGATTTGGTTGAGGCCCTTGATGCACAGCGAGCCCTGGTTCGTCGGCGCGTCGGGATGGCCCTCAATCTTAACGACCACGCCATTTTCCACATAAACTTTGCAGGGACAGGCCTGAATACAGCCATGACAGATGGAGACGTACATCGCGCGTCCGCTTGCTCCACCTCCCTGCGTGTCGCCACCCTCCTTCAGGCAGCCCGTAAGGGTTGCGCCTGCGGTAAGGGCGGCACCAGCGACTGCCGCGGCCTTTACAAAGCTACGGCGTGTCAAGGTAGTTTCTCGCATACTTACTCCTTTCATCAAAATTTTTCTCACTCTGACTCGTTCTTTCTTTCTCGAATCGTGTCCAACAACTCCTTTCCCTCTGCTGTTATCTGCCAGCCGTTATCGTAGAATATGCCGCCAGCGGCTTCGAGCTTGTCAACAAAGACGCTTGGCTGCATGGGTCTATCTCCGGATTCAAGGCCAAAGCTGAGGATGTCGCGACCGCGAAGTAAGGCGTCTACCTCGGCAAAAGGACGTTTGGTTTCTAAGAAGCTCAAGACTTCGATGAAGGTTTCATAGCGCTCTGGCACTATCTCAAACAGGTTGATGAGC
>JAISFJ010000090.1 GCA_031263665.1 Coriobacteriales bacterium | reverse complement strand
GTGTAGACATCTTTTGAAAGCGAGCCGAGCGTTGGCGCAAGGCAGATGACCGCTCCGTTACCGCGTTTAAGCGTTGGCGCATCCAACGCTGTGAAGGATTTGATGGCATTCAACCCAGGATTTGATGTGCTTTTCACTTCGATGGGATGAAGCGCTCCCCTATCCCAGATGATGAGGTCTATCTCCTTCTGCTTTGTGTCGCGATAATAATAAACTGGTGGCTCGAGGGCAGCATACTGATAGGTCTTGATTATCTCCGCAATCACGTAATTTTCAAACAGGGCTCCCATATAGTCTTCTGAAATGCCTTTCTTTGTTGGATCGACTTGATTTGAAGATGTTTTAGTCTATCATAGGTCATCTCCGGCTTGCCCGCCCGCTCCCATCCCTTCACAACCCTTGACTATCTCACGCTACGCTTTGGCGACCCTTTTTACCTTTTCTTTCAGTCGCAAAGTATGAGGGGCTTGTTTTCTCGGTCTGAAATACTGAATTTTTTGGCTTAACCATATGCGGGGAATATGGTTAAAGACTGACTTCTTAGACTTCCTTTCATAACCGCACCACAAAACGTAGCGAATCCACGGCTTTTAAGCGATTGCGGGCGGCCTGAGTGGCTTTTGGCGGCTTGAGCTGAGGGTTCACCGAATGAAAGGAGGTTTTATGGGTGAGCAGAATGTGGCCTCGATTCAGGCTTTGTCAGACATTTACGGAGGCATGCTCCCTGAGCGCACCGATGTTTTTGCGGATACGCGACCGATTCAATGGGAGGAGGACGGCTACACGGTCATCCGCGGTCATGCACGGTCGGCTCCCGGTTGTCATAACGCCTGCGGGGTTTTGCAGTACGTTAAGGATGGAAAGCTCGTCAAGGTGGAGGGCGACCCCGAAAACCCCTATAACCAGGGGCGTTTGTGCAGTCGTTGTCTTGCGATGACCGACGTGGTCTACCATGAGGACCGCCTGATGTATCCCATGAAGCGCGCGCGCGTAAATCGTGGGAAAGACGCGTTTGAGCGCATCAGTTGGGACGAGGCCTACGACATCATCGAACAGGAATTCAAGCGCATCTCAGGCACCTACGGGCCAGAAACCATCATGATGTGTCAGGGCACCGGTCGCGATATTCACCAGGTCACCCGCCTCAATGCCTGTCTGGGCAGCCCCAACGAAGGCGTTCCCTATTTCGCCGGCAACTCCTGTTATCTGCCCCGCATCGCGTCGATGGCCTGTATGCTCGGAGACGCCGCGGTCATGGATTGTTCGCAGTTTCTGCCCTTGCGCTATGATGACCCGCGTTATGTAGTCCCTGAGCTCTGCATCGTCTGGGGGCATAATCCCTTTTACGCCAACGCCGATGGCTTTTTTGGCCATTGGTTCACCGACCTCATGCAGCGCGGTATGAAGGTGGCCGTCATCGACCCGCAGCTCACCTGGCTGGCTGCCCGTGCTGGCGAAAACTGGCTTCGCGTTCGCCCCGGCGGCGATGGCGCGCTGGCAATGGCGATGCTCAAAATCATTATTGAAGAAGAACTCTATGACGCCGAGTTCTGTGACATGTGGGTCCACGGTTTGGAGCAGGTGGCCGAGCGCTGTAAGGACTATGACCTTGAGGATTTGGCGGAGAAGTCCTGGGTTCCCTTAGAAGACATCCGTCGCGTCGCCCGACTCTACGCCACATCCAAGCCAGCCGCTATCCAATGGGGCGTGGCCCTCGACCAGCAGACCGGAGGGCAACAGGCCGCCCATGCCGTCGTTGCGCTTTGGACCATCACGGGCAACCTCGATGTGCCCGGTGGCAATGTCATCGGCAGAGCCTGTTGGGGAATAGCCCAGCCCAACTGGACGGGAACCTGGGGTTACGAAGAGCTGCTCACTCCTGAAGAAGAACCCGGCAAACGCATGGGCGCGGACAGGTATCCGCTGTTTGGCGTCGGCTTCAAAAACCTCAGCTCCAATGCCACCTTCGAATCATGGGAACATGAGCCCGGAACCGACGACGGCCTTTACGGGCCCTACCAATTTAAGGCCGCCTACTTTGTCACCAATAACTTCACCGCCTGCATGGGCGCCCAGACCAAGATGCAGATGGAGCGTTGGTACCGCGAGAAGTTGGAGTTCATCGTCTGGTCCGATTTGTTCATGAACCCCTCAATGTTCGCGTTGGCAGATGTGGTATTGCCCGTCACAACCTGGGCTGAGCGCATCGGTTTTGGCGGTCTTAATCCCTACTCCATTAGCTGCATCAATCAATCCATCGAGCCACTCGGCGAAACACGGCCCGACCAGACCATCTTTTTGGAACTGGGAAAGCGCATCACCCGCGAGGGCATTGTTCCCGGTACCGTCATAGCTGATGAGGGCGAAAGAGCGGCACCCAAGATTCCCCGCTCAGACATCAATCGCGACACACCCGTCCCGGGCGTGAATTGGGAAACGGTCGAAAAACTTGAAAATCAGTACCACCTGAGCGTCGATGTCACCCAAGGCGTGCGTTACCAAGACATCGCCTATCCGTGGGAGACGGTCGAGCAGATGTGGGACTATGCGCTCAAGGACGGTGGCTTCACATGGAAGGAGCTCCAGCACTCCGTCTGGAAAATACCGGAGTTCAAGTACCGCAAATATGAGACCGGGGATTTGCGCGGCGACGGCAGCCTGGGCTTTACGACACCGACCGGACGCGCCGAGATATATTCCATGGTATTCCAATACGCGGGAGGTGGCCTCGACCCTCTGCCTGCCTATGTTGAGCCCATCGAGAGCCCCTATTCCGACCCTGAACTGGCGCGGGAATATCCGCTCATCCTCACCACCGGTGCGCGCGTTCCCCACTTCTTTCATAGCGAACACCGTCAGATAAAAAAGCTGCGCGCCCTGCATCCCGACCCGCTTGTTTATATTCATCCTGAAACCGCCGCGAGCTATGACATCGAGGAAGGCGAATGGATATGGATATGGAACAACCACGGCAAGTGTTACTACAAAACCAGCTTCAATGATACTTACGACCCGCGCGTCCTCCAATGCGAGCACGCCTGGTGGTTTCCTGAGCGCGGGCATGGTGACGACAAGGCAGACCCAGCGGGCCCCTATGGCGTATTCGAATCCAACTGCAACAACCTTGTTCCGCTGCCGGCCGGTGTTTCGGGTTTTGGCGCCAACTACAAGGCCATGATTTGTCAGATTGGCAAGGAGGAACCTCCGGTATCCAACGTCTCAGATGTTCCCCAGGTGAAATAGTTCGTCTAACAACGACGAACAGAAAAGAGGAGGCATATGGCTTTCAAAGGATTTTTGGTAGACGTCGAGTATTGCACCGGATGTGAGGCCTGCGTGCTCGCCTGTCAACAGGAAAAGGGGTTTTCCGAAAAAGAATTTGGCATCAAGGTGGGCAAACTCGGCCCTCTCAAGATAGGCGAGAAGAACTACCAATACGATTTTATCCCTCAGTTCACCAACTGGTGCGACCTGTGCGAAGACCGCGTTGCCAAGGGCAAACAGCCCGCTTGCGCCCAGCACTGCCAGTCGCGCTCACTCGAGTATGGCACCACCGAAGAACTCGCGAGAAAGATTTTTCGCGAGAAGCAGTTTGTCGTCGCGTTGAAGGAAGGCTGAAGTTGAGCCGAATACCACGCGTGGGCATACAAACAAGCAAAGGCAACAAGAAAGGAGATGGCACTACGATGAGCAAGATTATCGACATCAACATCCATCATATCCCTGAGGACTTCTTCACAAACGAGAAAATCCGCGATGGCTTTCTCTCGACCGCACCACGTTCGTATGGCTGGGTCGCCGAAGTTTTTGAGATGGAAAACGGCAAGAAGCAGATGAATCTTGAGTATCCCAAAGGATATTCCAACCTCAATTACGTGGAAGGCGACTACTCCGCCGCCTCCAAGCTCGCAGCGATGGACGACGCCGGCGTGGACTATGGCATCATGCGCGTACCGGTCTGGCAGGAATGGCTGCGCGTGGAAACCTGCAAAGAGGTCAACGACAACGCGTATAAAATCGTACAGGAATCCGAGGGGCGCCTGTTTTCCACCGCCTGCATCCCGCCCTGGAACTTTAAGGAAAACATCTACGAGCTTGAGCGTTGCGTCAAAGAACTCGGAGCCGTAGGCGTACAGCTCGCCTGCCATTATGGGCAGCTCTATTTAGATGATGAGGCCTTCGACCCGCTGCTAAAAGTCATCAGCGACCTGGACGTCCCCGTTGTCGTACACCACACTCCCCTGCCGCCCTACCCGCAATCCATCCTCGATTACACCAACCTGCGCCGCGAGCTGGGCCGCATCACCGACCAGGCAACAGCGGTGGGTCGCGAACTGTTCAGCGGCATATTTGACAAGTACCCCAACCTCAAGTTCATCCACACCATGTTTGGCGGCAACTGGTTCGCCAACGCCGAAATCATGACACCGCACGTATCGCCCAAAAAAGAAGCAATGCAGCGCCTGTCCACCACCGGCGCAAAAGAAATCGAAGCCTACCTGAAAAACAATATCTTCTTTGATATGACCCACCCCCATTCCTGGGGCAAGGCGCAGGTCGAGTGCGCGGTTAAGGTCTGTGGGGCTGACCACCTGCTCTTTGGGTCGTCCTGGCCAGTCTTTTACGGGTGGATGAGCCAGGGTATCGAATGTGTAAAGAGCCTCGATGTCACCGAAGAAGAACGCGCGCTCATGTTCTACAACAACGCGAAGAGCATGTTTAATCTGCCCCTGTAAAAGCCGCTTGTTCCACAACATCTAAGGAGGAAAAATGTCCACACAAACACGTACGGACCAAACAACCGAGGAAAAGGCATCGGGTAAAGCCTGGCTCATGCTGATAGTTGTCTATCTCTTAAGTCTCGCCGTGCCCATTTTGTGGTTTTCGCTACCACCCATGCTGTCAGACAACACCATCCTGGCGGTATTTCTTGGAGGAGACTTCACCAAAGTATCCAGCGTAGGTCAGACGATGAGCATGGTTTCATTCGGTGCTCTCGTCGGTGCGGTATTCGCAACCATCTTAGTTAAGAAGCTCAACGTTAAGAACACGTTGGTTTTAGGAGCCATTCTGGTGATTATCGGTGGGATACTGATGGCGCTGTCAGCTGGCAGCGGTCAGCCAGGCGCCGGCAATTTTACCCTGTTATTAGCCGCCCGTTTTATTGTCGGCTTAGGTGTTGGCTTGGTTGGCGTTACTTCACCGACCGCCATCACTACATGGTTTCCGGGAAAAGTCCGCGGCCTTGCCATGGGCATTTGGGCAACGTGGGTACCCGTGGCCATCATCTTGTCCACCAATCTCATCGTTAACCCTGTTAAAGGACTGTTCCCCGGCGCCAGTGGCATGGGAGACCACGGCCCCTTCGCATACAGTCTCCCGCAAATTGGCTGGTGGATAATGGTCGCCCTGCTTGTCATCACAACGCTGCTGGTCATCTTCATCTACCGAGCTCCCGATACCAATACGGGCGTCTCGGCCGAAACCAGACCCATACGAGAGATACTGTCGTTTTTCAAGCAGCACCAAATTATTATGTTGGCGATTGTCTGGTTGGCATTCAATTATGTTAATTACTGCTTTACCACCTATTCGCCCATCTACTTTGCCGGAGGTTTTGGTGATGCCGGTATGGGTGTAGGCGCAGGCATCATGGACAACAATCAGGCGGCCTTCTGGGGTTCAATCTCTTCGGCGCTCGGCATCCTGGCACCGCTTCCTGCGGTAATCTATGACCGTCTCAAGCGTAATCGCAAGTGGATTTTGATTGCCCTTGGCGCGCTGGTACTGGCCTTGACCGCCTTTACGGGCTTCCGCAATCAGCTTGGCCCTTTAAGCGGCTGGGGAATCTTTTACACCTATCTGGCTTGCAATGCTATTGGCAATATGATTCTCGTCGGCACCATCCGCCCCTACGTGCCCCTTTTGGTTGGTCGTGGCGGTGCAACTGCGGTAGCCCTTGGACTTTCCATCGTCACCTTTTTGCAGTTTGCGGGGCAATCGGTTATGGCAACGGTGTTTGGTGGAGCCGTCGCGGCTAATGGCGGACAACTCGTTTCCAGCGCTGGCCAGCTCGCGGCTTTGGCAGGTGAGGGTGTCAACGTTGGTGCCGCCCTCGATGCCTGGGGCACCGCCTGTTGGATGGTGGTGCTGCCGGTAGCCGCAGTCGCATTTATCTGCTCATTTTTCCTCACGCCTCCGGCCATCCCCGAGGATAAGAAGAGCTAGGGAACCGCCATCAGTGGCGCAGGGGAGCCTCCTCCTGCGCCACTCCTCTCTCTACGCAAAAGTGCTGTATCCCATTCGGAGAAAGGACTTGATATGCCAGATAACCTGCACCCCAAAGCCCGTCAGGATGCTGAAGTTTTAGCGGATAAAGACATCCAGCGCAAAGGCTGGATAGTGCTCTGCGCCCTGCTCTTTGCGGGCATCATAGTCATCATGAATCAGTTTAAGGTACCGACCTTCATGGGCGGGCTGGCCTACGAGTTCTTTGACGGCAATATGGGACAAGCCGGTTGGCTGATGTCGATTATCGCCGTAGCCGGCGTCATCACCGCGTTTCCGGCGGCATTCCTTATCAATCGCTTTGGCCCTAAGCCCATCGGCTTGGTGGGCATCGGATTTATGGTCATCGGTTGCGCGGTTGGGGCACTCACCACCACTCATGTGTCCCAACTGCTCGTGGGACGCATACTCGAAGGCATCGGCGTGGCCATGATGGGAACCGTTGCCACCACCATCATCTCCATGTATTTTCCCCGCGAAAAGGCGGGTTTGCCGATGGGCCTGTGGAACCTATGGTATGTCACGGGCGCGACTTTGGCCTACAACATCGGAGTGCCCATCGCCGTCGCCTTTACGGGAGATGCGCATAACTGGCACGCCTGGTGGTGGTTCGCGGACGTATTGGCGCTGCTGGCTTTTATCGTTTTCGCCCTCATCGTGCAAAAGCCGCGCACCGGCCGTGACCGAAAGATGGCCGCGCGACGCAGGGCAGGCGAGAAACTCAGGCACCGCCCCTCGATTCTCGAAGGCTTTAAGGTTTGGCGTATGTGGCTGTTTGGAGCGGGCTTCTGTCTGATTTTGGGCGCGTCACTGTGCGTATTCACGTGGGTCCCCACCTATGTGCAAAGTATCGAGGTACCCCGTCTCATCGCGCAGGGTTTGAGTCCAGCGGCAGCCGCGGAGCAAGCGGGCATCACCAGCGGCTCGCTTTCGTCGATAGGCTTTGTTACCGCCATCCCCGTCTCGGTTATAACGGGCTTTCTTCTCAAGCGATTCTCCAGCATCAAAGCCAGAAACATCATGGCCATCATCGCGGCCTGCCTGGCGTTTTTGTATATCTTCGCCTTCATGGTTCCCTATGAGTACCTCCCCTATTACCTGGTGCTCTTAGGTTTTGAAAGCGGTTACACCTCTGGTGTTATCTGGTCCATGGTTCCCATTACCATGCCCAAACGTATCACCATGCCCATCG
>JAISFJ010000087.1 GCA_031263665.1 Coriobacteriales bacterium | reverse complement strand
TAGCGGCGGCGGTAGCGGCAGGGGCAACGGCGGCAGGGGCGGCAGGAGCGGCGGCGGGGGTCTCGACAAATCCAACGGCGGCGGTCTCGGCTCAAAGAGAGCGTCTCTGACGACGGAGGGCAAGGTCATCGGCTCAAACCGGGATTGGAAGCTCTTCATCTGCTTTTGCGTCGCCGCGGTTCTTTTAATGGGGCAACTCGTGCACCTGCAGGTATTCGCGGCTCCCGATTTGAGCGAGGAAGCAAAGGCTCATCGAACACGGGAAGTTGTCATCCCCGCCAAGCGCGGTACGATTTACGACCTCAAGGGCAGTGTACTCGCCACGAGCGTTGACGCGGTCACGATTTACGCCAACCCCGAAGAGATTGCCGACCCCAAGGCGACGGCGAACATCCTCGCTTCTGTGCTCGGCGGGAAAACTCAGGACTATTACGATAAGCTCATTGAGGACACCACCTTTGTCTATATCCTCCAGAAGGCCGATGAGGAGCAGGCCGAAAAGCTCAAACAACGCGACAGGGAGTTAAAAGAACAGCTCACCAAGGAAGCTCGCGCCGAGGACCCCTATGCCAAGGTTCCCAACACCGCTTTGCTGGGAATCCACTATTATTCCGACACCAAGCGGGTTTATCCCCATGGCTCCATTGGAACGCAAGTCATCGGGGCGGTCGACGTGGATGATGCGGGCATTTTTGGAATCGAGAAGATGTATGACAACGTGCTTTGCGGCACCGATGGAAAACTGCTGACCGAGTATTCGGTCCAGACCGAGCAGCGCCCCCTCAGCGGCCAGCCCATCCCCGGCTCAAAGCGCGAGGAAGTCGCCCCTGTCGATGGCCAGGACATCATCATCTCCCTTGATATTGAGTTGCAGCAATACGTCGAAACCGAGCTCGCTCGCGTAGGCGAGGAACGCGCGACGGAAAACGGCAATGCCCTGGTGCTCGACGGAGCGACCGGTGAAATATATGCGGTCGCGTCACTACCTTTGGCCGAGCGCGATAATATGACTGTAGAAGCAATAGAGCAGGGCGCGACGACTCTTAAATCGATTTGTTCTGAATATGAGCCGGGCTCGACTTTCAAGCCCATAACGGCGACGGCGATTTTGGAAGAGGGCGCGATGGGAATTGACGAGGAGATATTTGTCCCCGCGTTTCGCGCGTACTCCGATTACACGATTAAGGATTCGCATGAGCGACCCGACGAGACCATGAGTTTTCGCACCATTATCGCTCAGTCGAGCAATGTGGGAATAAGCCTCGTGAAAGACAGAATCAGCAACGAAAGCTACGCCGACTATCTTAAGCAGTTTGGGATTGGGCAGCCAACGCATGTTGATTTTCCGGGTGAGAGCGCCGGTATGCTTAGTTCCTGGGAGGACTGGTCGAGCATTCAGACAGCAAACATCTCCTTTGGCCAGGGCCTGACGGTCTCCCCGCTTCAGATTGCGAGCTTTTATGGCGCGGTGGCCAATGACGGGACAAAGTACCGGCCACATTTTCTGGTCAACCAGCCCCACTCGTTCAGTCATGTTGAGATTGCCAACAAAAGTGAGCGGATAATGAGCCCCGAAACGGCTCAGACTCTCACCGACATGCTCAGTGCCGTGGTGACCGAAGGCACTGGTCAGGCGGCCGCGATTGAGGGCTACACAGTTGCCGGAAAGACGGGGACGGCTCAGAAGGCCTCGCCCGAAGGCGGTTATCTGCCCGACAATTACATCGTCTCGTTTGTGGGCTTTTTCGCCGAGTCGCAAAGTGAGCTCGTGTGCATCACCTCGATGGACAATCCCACCGGCGCGGAAGGTAACGCGCCGACCGGACCGCTGTTCGCCTCAATTATGCGATTTGCCGCGAACAGTTATATGATAGAGCCAGAAGGGTCGTCGGCCGCTGAGTCAACCACTGAGTAAGCCGCCGAATAATAAGAGACCGAGGAACAAGGGACCGAGGAACAAGGTGCGCAATGACTAATCATCGTCTCCTGAGTACGCTCATCGCTGATTTTGAGCAACGGATAGACGATACCGTCGACCCGGCGATGCTTGGCGCGCTTCCCATAGGAGGCATCGCCTATCGCTCCGACGCCGCCCAGGCTGGTGATTTGTTTTTCTGTGTGCCGGGCTCGCGTGCTGACGGCCATGATTTTGCACCCGACGCGGCTGCGCGAGGTGCCGTCGCCTTAGCCGTTGAGCATCCTGTTTCTGTCGAGTTGCCGCAGATACGCTTTGAGGATACACGCCTGGCGCTCGCTCGCGTTTCGCAGGCCTTTTACGGCGACCCCTCCAAAAATTTAACCATCACGGCGGTCACCGGCACAAACGGCAAGACCACGACCACCTATCTCATCGACTGGATAAGTCGCCTGGCGCTCGCTCGCCGTCTTTTGATGGAGAACGCGGCTGCGGCTGCGGATGTGGGCGCGGCTGCGAACGCGGGCGTGGGTGTGGGCGCGGCTGCGAACGCGGATGTGGGCGCGGCTGCGGGTGTGAATGCGGCTGCACGCACGGCCACAGACGCGGCGGCGTATACGGGGCTCATCGGTACGGTTGAGACTCGGATAGGCACTTCTCGCCTCCCTTCAAAGTTTACAACGCCGGAAAGCCTCGACCTTCAACGGCTGCTGGCACAGATGCTCAAGGCGGGTGTCAGCCATGTTTGCATGGAGGTTTCGAGTCACGCCATCGCGCTTCACCGTGTCGCCGGCATCTCCTTTGCGGTGGCGGCGTTTTCCAATCTCACCCAGGACCACCTCGATTTTCACGGGAGCATGGAAGCGTATTTTGAGACGAAGGCCTCCCTGTTTTTGTCGCCGCTTGTCGCCGCTCGCACAATTGATGTTGACACCGAGTATGGGCAGCGGCTGGCCCGTCGTTGTAAAGAGGCGGGCTTCTCGGCTTTGACCTGCGGATTTTCTCCAAATGCTCAAGTTCGAGCGGAAGCCGTTGACTATTATCCTGAGCGTACCGTCGTGACAATAACCACGCCCGAAGGTCGCTTTTCTGTTGAGTATCCGCTCATCGGGCGCTTTAACGTGAGCAACGTCTTACTGGCAGCGAGCGCAGCTTCGCTCCTGGGATTTTCCTGGGAAGAAATTACCGATGCGCTTGCGCTTTGTCCGCAGGTGCCCGGGCGGCTTGAGCGCGTCTGTGCCCAGGGCATCGCACTCGATGACGAGCGGCAACCGCCCATCAAGGTTTTTGTCGACTACTCACACACACCCGATTCTATCGAAAAGGCGCTGGAGGCCATCCGGGAGATTAAGGGGACAGCCACGGCGACCCGAGCGGGAGCTTCCAAGGCGGCCCCAGCGGAGACCTCCGCGACGGCTCAGACGCTCATCGTTTTCGGGTGTGGAGGCGACCGCGACGCGACCAAACGGCCGCTTATGGGCGCGGCGGCGTTGGCGGCCGACTACGCCATTGTCACGAGTGACAATCCGCGCACGGAAGCCCCGCTGGCCATCATCGCCGACATCCTGCCGGGCATGAAAGGCGCCGAGGGCCACTATGAGGTTGAGCCGGACCGTCGCGCCGCCATCGCGCGTGCCCTGCGTAAAGCCGCGTCCGGTGATTTTGTGCTCATTGCCGGCAAAGGACACGAGGACTATCAGCTTGTTGGCGACGCGGTTTTAGACTTTGACGACCGCCTGGTGGCGGCCGAGGAACTTCGGCGGCTCGCCGAGACGGGGCATCGGCCCCAGCAACAGCAGCCGCCCTCGCGTAAGCCGTCTTTACGTAAGTTGCCCTCGCGCAAATCATCTTCGCATAAGGACGGTGAATCATGCGACTGAGCATCGCGCAAATCACCGAATTTTCCCGTGCGCTGACTATCGTTCCCGCACGCGATTCCCATCACATCATACAGCGACTCAGCTGGGATTCTCGCACCGTCCAGCCCGACATGCTCTTTGTGGCTCTGCCCGGGGACGGCTTTGATGGTAACGATTTCATCATCGAGGCCTTCGAGCGGGGAGCCGCCGTGGTCATCGCCTCTCGCCAGGTTACCGAGGCGGAGCGCTTGGTCGCCGAGCAGTACCGAGCGGCGCTGCTCTACGCCTCCGATGGACAGCTTGCCCTCCAGCGCCTTGCTTCGGCCTGGCGTGAAATGCTGGACGCAAAGGTTGTCGGCATCACGGGGTCGAGCGGCAAGACGAGCACAAAGGCGCTGGTGAGCGCTATTTTGGCGCGGGCTTATCTCACGGTTTCTTCACTCGGCAATCGCAATAACGAGATTGGCTTGCCGGCTACGGTGCTTTCGGCCTCGCCTTCAACCGAGGTTTTAGTTGTTGAGATGGCCATGCGAGGCTTTGGGCAAATCGAGGAACTGTGTGCCGTTGCCCGCCCGCATATCGGTATCGTTACCAACATCGGTCCCGTGCATCTCGCGACCCTCGGCAGCAAAGATAACGTCGCCTGCGCCAAGGCCGAGCTCGTCGCCGCGTTGCCCCGTGACACCGGCATCGCCATTCTCAACGGAGACGACCCGTATACCCCGCGCATTCGCGAGCTCGCTCAGACTTTTGAGCGAGAGGTTCGCGTTATGCTGTTTGGTCTTGAGCGACATAACGACATTCGGGCGACCAACATCGATTTTGATAGTGACGGCCAGCCGAGTTTTGACCTTTTGTTGCCGGATGGCGACGCTCGGCGGGTCAAACTCAACCTGCAGGGCAAACATTCGGTCTATAATGCGCTTGCGGCCGCGACCGCAGGGGTGCAGCTTGAGGTGGACCCGTCTCAAATCGTTTGGGCCCTCGAGCAGGTCAAGCCCGTCCCCATGCGCCAGGTCAGACACGAGCTTGAGGATGGTACGCTCGTCATCGACGACAGCTACAACGCGAACCCCGATTCGATGCGTGCCGCCTTAGAACTGCTTGGGCGCCTGCCCAAAACCCGCCTCCGGATTGCCATTTTAGGTGACATGGGCGAGCTTGGTGTTGAGGAAATTGCCCTGCATGAGGGCATAGGAGAGGCCGTTTATCTCAACGAGGTCGACCTACTCGTTACCATCGGTGCAATGGCCTCCCATTATGGAATCGGAGCCCAAGCCACCGGCATGGACTCAACGCGTATCATCAGTTGTTCGGATATTGAAGAAGCCATGACCGTTCTTGTCCCCCTGCGTGAAAAAGCGCCGATTATGCTTGTGAAAGCCTCGCGGTTCATGGGGCTCGAGCGCGTTGTTGACTATCTCATCCAAGGCTATCAGCCACCCCCCGTCGTTACCGAAGCGCAGGATGGCGCCGAATCGGATGGCATCGAGGACGCCGCTGAAGGTGGCGCTGCCGAAGGTGCAGCCGCCGAGGGTGCAGCCGCCGAGGGTGCAGCCGACAAGTCAGATGGCACCAGGGACGCCGCCGAGGGTGGCGCAAAAGGCGTTGAGGGTGCTGTTACCAATGATGAAACGGGGCAAAAAGACCATGAGTAATCATCGCCTCCCCAAGAAAGGAGCAGTCCGTTAAATGATAGGGTCTGCCGGATATCCGACCTTTCAAGTCTTTTTAGCTATCTTCGTATCCATGGCAATTACCATGGCACTCTTGCCGCTTTGGATATGGATTCTCCATTTCCGCCAAATCGGCCAACAGATACGCGCTGATGGCCCTCAGCGTCATCTCGTCAAACAGGGCACGCCAACCATGGGCGGTGTCATCATACTCGCTTCCGTATTCGCCACCGTGTTATTGCTTGCGAAGTCAACCAGCCAAACCAATATGATTTCTCTGTTGCTCATCTGCGGAGTGACTTTACTCACCGGCATCTTGGGGCTCATCGACGACCTCTCAAAGGTGGTCAAAGAGCGCTCGCTTGGCCTTCGTCCCAACGCGAAGATGATTTGCCTCACGCTCATATCGGTGAGCTTTTGTCTTGCCGCCGTCAATGTTGCTGGTATCGAGCCGACCATCGCCATTCCCTTTGTTCCGGTTATCGACCTCGGCATTCTTACGACTACCCTTCAAATAGGGAGTGTAACGCTCGCCATCCCGTGGCTTTACGTGGTTTTTGTTTTTCTTCTTATGGTGGGTATGTCCAACGCGGTTAATCTGACCGATGGGCTCGATGGGCTTGCCGGAGGGACAGTCATGATTGCCATGGTGGTCATGGCCGCGATTGCGTATAGGACCGACCAGCTCAACACGGCATTGTTTGCCGCGGCGGTCACGGGTGCCTGCGTGGGATTTCTCTGGTTTAACGCCCATCCGGCAGGCATTTTCATGGGCGACACAGGCTCACTTGCCCTCGGCGCTGCCTTCGCCGCGCTCGCCGTTATGACAAAAACCGAGGTCACCTCGCTCGTTGTGGGCGGCATCTTCGTCTTTGAGGCGCTCAGCGTCATGATTCAGGTCGGCTACTTTAAGCTGACGCACAAACGAGTTTTCCTCATGGCCCCCTTCCACCACCACTTTGAACAAAAAGGCTGGTCAGAAACCAAGGTCGTCATCCGCTTCTGGATAATAACCGCCCTTCTAGCCTGCATAGGCTTCGCCCTCTTCTTCTACCAAAGCCTGTAACTGAAGCCGATAGTGCACTACTAAATGTCCTGACTAAGGCGACATTCCTTTTCTGGCGTTTTTCGGTATAATGTAGGATGATAAAAAGGTTCCAGCACTTCTTGGGCGAATTCGTGGTATAGTGGGAGCCAACAATCCTTGTTCATAACGCGTTCTCAAGTTTCTC
>JAISFJ010000078.1 GCA_031263665.1 Coriobacteriales bacterium | reverse complement strand
GTTGGGGTAGGGGACAGAACAAAGAGACGGGAGAGTCGCAATGACCGCATCAGACGCTTCGACGATGATGCAAGACACATGCACGCAGGAAGATTGGGTCGCGCGCGCGGCGTTGTGCGAGCTTCTTGCGATGAGCCTCCAGTTGCCCACGCGAGAACTTGCTGCGGTGCTGGTATCCGGAGAGTTTGCCGAGGCGCTTGATGAGGTGGGGGAGAAGGTTGGGCTCGACTCCGCGGTGCTCACTCAGGCTGGTGCTTTGCTTGTTGGCTATGCGGGCCAAGACCCTGATGAGCTTTTTCATGTTCTGCGCGCGGAATACACGCGCCTGTTTGTGGGAGCGCCGGAGCCAGTGGTCTCACCTTATGCTGGCGTTTGGTATGCGCGCAAGCAGGGTGTTGAACCTCTGTTGTTTGTAAGTGTTCGTGCCATGGAGATTGAGCGCTTTTTGCGTCGTTGCGGTGTTGGCCAGGCAAAAGGGAAAAATGAACCGCTTGATAACATCGCGACCGAGTTTGAGTTTCTCCAGTATCTTGCACTGGTAAACGCTGGTGTCGTTGAGGCGCCAAAAGAAGCAGAGGACGTTGAAGATGGTGAGGGTACCGAGAGCACAACGACCGGAGAGGGCGGCGAAGGCGCGAAAGACCCAGCGATAACTCAGGACACCTTCAACACATTCTCCTCCCACTATGTCGCCGACTGGTCAGAAGAGTTCGCCGATGCCGTTGCCACCGCCACCAAATCCACCTTCTACCAAGCGATAGCAAAGGTACTAAACGCGGTGGGTGGCACGTTATAAGGCACGCGATATTGCAAAAATCCTGTTGTAATGCTAATTTAATAGCGTAAATTCCATGCGCTCGCATAAATATGAGAAGTAAAACCGTAAATTTATGCGCTCGCATATAAAGCCATCAGTATCAGAAAGTTTATTTAATCGTATAGATTAAGTATGGTTATGGGCAGGAGTGATAATCGAGTGTTTGGGGTGTGGCAGCGGGAGGGTGTGCGCCAAGCGTTTGTGGCGGCGCTGCCTGTTATGGCGGGCTATGTTGTGCTCGGCATACCCTGTGGCATCCTCGGTGTTCAGGCCGGCATGAATCTGTTGCAGATTATTTTTATGAGCCTGTTGTTTTATTCTGGGGCTGGGCAGTATCTTATCGCTAATATGTGGCTTGCCGCGTCTCCCATCGCTTCGATTGTGGCGAGTGTCTCGCTTGTGAACACACGGCAGATACTCTACGCTGCGTCACTTTCGCGGTTTTGCGAGCGTGCGGGTAAGCGCCTGTCTTTTTTGTTCGCGGCAACGGTTACCGACGAGAGTTTTGGAGTAAATATCGAGCGCTTTGTCGGCGATGGCAACCGGAGTGGTACTGGTAGCGGCAGCCGGGATGCTACCGACGGTGGGGATTTGGGCGTTGCTTGCGGTGGCGACCAAAACACTGCTGGCGGCGCGGACTGGACTGTCGCGCGGGCAACTGGGGTGAACTTGTTTGCACTTTTTTCATGGGCGCTCGCCAATGTCATCGGGGCTTTGGCGGGAACCCTGTTCTTTGTTCCCGTGGCGTTGGCCTCGTTTGCCATGACGAGTATCTTTCTCTGCTTGCTGTTTATGCAACGTTTCAGCCGCCCAGCCGTTGTCGCGGCTGTGGTTGCGGCTGTGGCCGTGCTCATTTGCAAGCTGCTTGGGCTTGGAGGCCCCGCCATTTTTATCGGCGCGCTGCTCGGCATCGGCGCGGCCCTGCTGGCAAGCGCAGGTGCGTCCGGCACAGAAGATGAGAGTGCAGTATGAGTTGGAGCAGCTTCCTCATCATCGTGGGTATCTGCATCGCTACGATGCTGGCGAGCCGCGTGCTCCCGGTTTTTCTGCTCAAAGGCCGCGACCTGCCCCCGCGACTTTCCGAGGCACTCGAACTTATCCCCTCCGCCGCCTTTGCCGCGCTGGTAGCCAATGACCTCTTTAGCGCCCCTCTGTTAACGGGCGAGCTTTGGCCCGCTCTGATAGCTTGGCTTGCGGCCATCCCCGTCGTCGTAGTGGCCGTAAAATTCCGCTCCCTCCTCTGGTGCACCATAACCGGCGTAGCAGCCTACGCCCTCCTTTTGCTCATACCTTTTTAAGCACTACAGTTTGTTATCACAACAGGGCTAAGGAAAATGTTACAAGTTACAGGGGGGAGTGCCGTTCGCATCAGTCGTGTGTCGCGCGGATGTCCTCTCTCTTGCGTATGACCGTAAGGCGCGCTCTTTATGAATTGCCCGCTACCGTGGGCAAGGCTGTGCGGGTACTCTCCTTGAGATGGCGCGGGGGAGCGCACCGCTTGCAATGGTCCTGTGGCGTTCTCCAAAGTTTACCTTGGGCGTAGACCGCAGGCATCTTAAAAACGCGCCTGCTTTCTATCCAACAGATTCTCACGCGAAGCACACGACGATTGGCCTGTAGTAAGCCGCATGAGTGTGCTCGCTCAGAATGACACCGGGGAGTGTGCCTCAGCTTGAAAAAGCGCATCTACCTGCGAGAACGCCTCAGCATTGTCATTCTGAGCGCAGTGAGCTTTTTGACTGCTGGTGAAATGCGCTTTCGCGAACGCAGCGTGAGAATCTGTTGGATAGGAAGCTGGCACGCTCTCAGGATGTCTGCACCTCACACTCAAGAAAAGACGTTAGCAAACGCCACAGAACCGGTGGGGTCATTTTCAAGGTTGCTTACAACTCACACCCAAGAGAAGACGTTAGCAGACATCACAGGACCGTAGGGGCTATTCTCAAGATGCCGGTAACACATGCTCAAAAGAAAGCTCGGGCAAATGCCACAGAACCGTCACAATACGCGCGTCACAAGATCAAGTGGGGCGACCCGAAAAAACTGGCAGAGGCACTCAGCAAAGAGTAAACGCCCGTTGGAGGTCGGCTTGGAGGTCTTTTATGTGTTCGATGCCTACGGAGAGGCGTAAGAGGCGGTCGGTGATGCCCATTTTGGCTCGCAGTTCGGTGGGGATGGAGGCGTGCGTCATCGTCGCCGGATGACAGATGAGCGACTCTACGGCTCCGAGACTTTCTGCCAGCGTGATGAGCTTGAGGTTCTGCACAAATTTCTCCGCATCTAATTCTTTTGCCAGCTCGAAGCTGAGAAGCGCTCCCGCGCCGCGCGCCTGTTGTTGTTGTATCGCGTAGCCGGGGTGTTGCGGCAGGCCAGGGTAGATGACGCGCTCGACCTGGGCGTGCTCGTTTAGCCAGCCAGCCAATTCCTGGGCGTTTGCTACCTGGCGGTCGAGGCGCACGGCGAGCGTTTTGATGCCGCGGGCAAGCAGGTATGAGTCGAAGGGCGCCAGCGTGGCCCCGGTTGAATAGTGGATGAAGTGCAGGCGTTTGTGGAGCAGCGGGTCTTTTGTGGCGATGAGGCCCGCGAGCACGTCGGAGTGACCACCGAGGTATTTGGTCGCCGAATGGATGACGATGTCCGCGCCGAGGATGAGCGGTTGTTGCAGGTAGGGAGAGAGAAAGGTGTTGTCCACGATGGAGAGCGCTCCGTAAGCGTGCGCGATTTTGGAAAGCGTCGCGATGTCTGCCACTTCGAGCAGCGGGTTGGTGGGGGACTCGAAAAGGAGCGCCGCGGGGCGTGCGGGTGGTGATGATGCGGTTACGGCTG
>JAISFJ010000041.1 GCA_031263665.1 Coriobacteriales bacterium | reverse complement strand
CTTTTCTGGCGTTTTTCGGTATAATGTAGGATGATAAAAAGGTTCCAGCACTTCTTGGGCGAATTCGTGGTATAGTGGGAGCCAACAATCCTTGTTCATAACGCGTTCTCAAGTTTCTCTCTGCACACCTTCCTGTTTGCAATCCGAGGAGGATTTAATTGAAGTTCTTTCTTGATACGGCTGATATTGCCGAGATAGAGGAAGCGGCGTCATGGGGCGCCCTTGCCGGTGTGACCACCAATCCGAGTTTATATGCGCGTGTCGGCGGAACGCTCGCCGCCTTTCCCGAGCATATCAGCCGCATATGCGCGCTGGTAAACGGGCCGGTTTCGGCCGAGGCTGTGGGAGTGACGCGTGAGGAAATCATACGTGAAGGGCGTGAGCTTTCCGCGCTTGCCTCCAATGTTGTGGTAAAGATACCCACAACGGTCGAGGGCCTGGCAGCCACTCACGCGTTGGCGACCGAAGGCATCCGCGTAAACATGACACTGTGCTTTTCTGTGCCGCAGGCGATACTTGCTGCCCGTAGCGGGGCACGTTATGTGAGTCCGTTTGTCGGTCGCTTCGACGATATATCCGAAGACGGCATCGAGCAGCTTTCCCTCATCATCGAGGCGCTCGCTAACTATGATTTCAGCGATGTCGGCGTGGCGAAAGAAAACGTCGAGGTCATTGCCGCTTCGATTCGCTCCGCGCAGCATGTTACCCAGGCAGCGCTTCTTGGGGCGGACATCGCGACGGTGCCGTTTAATGTATTGAAAAAATGCGTCGAGCATCCATTGACCACTAACGGGCTCGCCGCGTTCGAGAAAGATTGGGAGAAGGTCAAAAATCTATGATTCAAAAACCGAGTAGCGATACAGGCCTCATCGAGGCGCCGAGCCGTATCCTTGATGGTGGGGTGGAGATTCCTGCGCCCGCGCCGCGCAGGAGAGGTCGTCCCCGTAAAAACCCTCTGCCTGAGGTGCCGGCAAAAAGCGGCGGAGACATCCCGGTTGACGGCGGAGACATCACGGTCGAAGTGGAGATTGCGGCTCCTGTCCCGCGCAGGAGAGGTCGCCCTCGTAAAAATCCTTTGCCTGGGGAGACGCCGAAGGAAGCCGGAAAGACAAGCGCCAACGCTCGCGATGCTACCAACGCTCGCGATGGTGCCGATGCTTCAGCGTCTTCCGATAGCTCTGATACGCTCTCTGCCCTCCGCGCTTCTATTCCGACTCCTGCCCTCGATGCCCCCTCCGCCTCCGCCCCCACTCCCGCCCCCACTCCCGCTTTCACTCCCTCTGCTTCTTCCCGTTCAGACAACTCTTCAGCCAGTCGTTCGGGCTACGGTGGCAGTGGTGGAGGCGGTCGCTCCGGCGGTAAATCCAACAAATCCAACAACTCGGGCAGCAACGCTTCAGGGGGTAAGGGCAAGAACAATTACCAGAGCTATGGCCGTCGTCCTCGTCGGGGTTACAATGGTAATTCTCGCGAGCAGATTGTTCCTCAGGCCAGCCGCGAAGAACTTGAGAGTCTTAAAATGGCCGAGCTGCGAGAAAAAGCAGCCGAGCTCGAACTCGATATTTCCGACATCAAGAAAAAAGACGTGCTCATCGAGGCGGTGCTTGAGGCCATGGTTAAGGCGGAGGGCTTTGTCGCGTGCGAAGGCGTGCTCGACCTTTTGCCCGAAGGCTACGGCTTTCTTCGGACTTCCGGTTATTTGCCGGGTGAAGCCGACATCTATGTAGGTATGTCGATGGTGCGGCGCAATGGTCTGCGCAAAGGCGACTCGGTCACGGGGCAGGTACGGCCCGCTCGCGACAATGAGAAATACGCCGCTTTGCACCGCATCGACAGCGTAAACGGCCTTGCGCTCGATGATTCGCGTGGTCGCCGTCGCTTCGCGGACCTCACGCCTGTTTATCCCGATGAGCGGCTGCTCATGGAACATGGTCCCAACACCATTACCGCGCGCACCATCGACCTCGTCGCTCCCATCGGCAAAGGCCAGCGCGGCCTTATCGTCTCGCCGCCCAAGGCCGGCAAGACCACCATTCTCAAGGATATAGCGGCTGCCATCAGCGCCAATAATCCCGATGTGCACCTCATGTGCCTGCTGGTGGATGAGCGTCCCGAAGAAGTTACGGACATGGAGCGTTCCATCAAAGGTGAGGTTGTTTCTTCGACCTTCGACATGCCTTCCGAAAACCATATCGCCGTTGCCGAGCTCGTCATAGAGCGCGCCAAGCGTTTGGTGGAGGTGGGGCGCGACGTCGTCATTTTGCTCGACTCCATCACCCGGCTCGCGCGTGCCTACAATCTCGCGCAACCGGCCTCCGGTCGCATCCTTTCAGGCGGCGTGGATTCCACGGCGCTGTATCCGCCCAAGCGGTTTTTGGGTGCGGCGCGCAACATCGAAGACGGCGGCTCGCTCACCATTTTGGCCTCGGCGCTCATCGAGACCGGCTCCAAAATGGACGAGGTCATCTTTGAGGAATTTAAGGGCACAGGTAATATGGAGCTCAGGCTCGACCGCGATTTGGCCGACCGCCGCATCTTTCCCGCCATTGACCCGATTGCTTCCGGCACCCGCAAGGAGGACCTGCTGCTCGACGCTCAGGAGGCTCCGCTCATTTGGGCAGTGCGGCGTATCCTTGCGAATATGAACAACACGGAGCGCGCCATGG
>JAISFJ010000042.1 GCA_031263665.1 Coriobacteriales bacterium | reverse complement strand
TATGACACGATCACAAAAGTCGTCTTCAAAGACCTCAGAGAGCACAGCAGCGACACCACTCTTTTTCGCTGCCTCATCAAGTACGAGGGTGGGCCCGATGATGACAGATGACACGAAGGCAGAACCGTCTGCTACGGCATCTGCGGCACGCTCATCGGAAAAACGGCGGTTATAGATGATCTCACCGGTATCTGTATCACGCTTACCGATACATACCTGCCTGTTACGTGAACGCTTCTTCTCCTTGTCCCACACAGACTTCTGCTCATAAACGTATACGGTGCCGTTGGCATTTTTATGGTCGACGATAGCCATGGCGCATCCTCTCTTCGTAAGCCATTGAACTGCCGGAACATACTCTGTAATTATAGTGATATTTTTAGCCAAAGTCAACCCTGAGAGCGATTTCTGTGCCGGTTCTCTAACACCTCTACGATGACATCTAAGTCCATGCCCCCTTAAGCCCTTTCTGCTACGTTTTTTGCTGCTTAAAATATCAGAAAGGACCATACTACCAACTACCAGCCCTTTCCCCACTGAAGGTATTATATCACGTGGCTTGTGCTATGAGAATGGGCAGTTTGAAAGTTTGTTACGCGCTTCGCCCGCTTGTTTTGTGTTTGCGAAGTTGCGCAAAAGAGCGCGCAATTCGCTGGATTCCCGTTTCACGCGTGTGGAGTCTTTCTGAGTCACAACCGAGCTCAGCGCTCACGAGAATGACAAATATGTGTGTTTTTGCAGGTAGATACGTTATTTGAACTCCAACAAGAAAAGTGAATACCCATCCGAACAACGCAAAATCTAGTGGAAGAGTCACCGTGGGGGGGTGGCGGTTTGGAGGATGTGGTCGAGTTGCGTCTCGTTGAGGATGGGGACGCCCAGTTGTTGGGCCTTGGTGAGCTTGGAGCCCGCTTTGGGGCCGGCTATGACGTAGGAAGTCTTTGCGGAGACCGAACCGGGGGTCTTTGCGCCTAAAAGACGGAGCGCTTCGGCTGCCTCGTCACGTGTATGGTGCTCCAAGGAGCCCGTGAGCACAAAGCTGAGCCCCGCAAGCGGCCGCGACCGCTCTTCGCGATTGTCCCCCAAACGACCCGTGCCATCAAAGCCCCCCGTTTGCTGCTCAAGCGACAAACCCGCCGCCTTGAGCTCAGAGATAAGACGAGCGTTGTCCGGTGTCGAGAAAAACTCAACAACAGCTCGTGCGATGGTCGGCCCGATTCCCTCTATCCACGTGAGTTCTTCTTCCGTAGCGGCACCAAGCGCATCAACCGAAGGGAGTTCCTGGCAGAGTATCTCGGCAACGGTCTTGCCCACACCTCGCACTCCCAGGCCAAAAAGAACGCGCGCGAAAGGCCGGTTTTTGCTCGCCTGTATCTGCTCGTAAAGTTTGGTCGCGACGGTCGCGCCCACCAAGACGGGTTTTTTTTCGTAGTCGCCGATTCGTTTGCGCCTCTCGGCCGACATCGACCGTGCGTACTTTTCCTCGCCCGTCTCAACATAAGCGATTTGGGCGGCTGTCAGGCGATAAAAGCCCGTAACGTCAGTGACCAGTTCGCACTCGACGAGTTTCTCGATGAGCTTAGGGCCGAGACCATCTATGTCCATGGCGCCTCGACTCACCCAATGGTTCAGTCGTTCAAGTCTCTGAGCAGGACATTCGGCGGAGTCGCAGCGATACGCGACCTCATCAACATCTTTGAATACGGGCGAGCCACACGAGGGGCACGTGCACGGCATATCCCAAACCTCCGCGTTTGTGGGGCGCAACGAAAGCACCGCGCTTAACACCTCGGGGATGACATCGCCGGCCTTACGGATGATGATGGTGTCGCCAACACGCACGTCCTTACGCCGTACCTCGTCGAGATTGTGGAGGGTTGCGCGCGCGACCGTCGAGCCCGCCACGAGCACGGGGTCGAACTCCGCCACGGGCGTGAGAACACCGGTGCGTCCTACCTGCACGGTAATACTGCGCAAAACGGTTGTCTTTTCTTCGGGAGGAAACTTGAAGGCGATGGCCCAGCGCGGAGCTTTTGCCGTAAAACCGAATTGACGTTGCAGGGCAAAGCTGTCCACTTTCACAACAACGCCATCTATGTCATAGGCCAGGTCGTCGCGCCGCTCGATAGCCCTCGCGCAGAAATCGTGCACCTCTTGCTCGGTTGTGCAACGGGCGATGGTGGGATTGACGTGAAAACCCGCCTCGCGCAGCCACGCGAGCAACTCCCACTGACTGAGCGCGGGAATGGTCGCGCTGTGTGCGCCAGTGGGTGCACCAGCGGGTGCCGCGCCGTCTGCCGTAGCGGGTGCGCCAGCGGTTGCGCCGCCACCTGCCACGCCGTTTGCCGTAGCGGTTGCCGCGCTGTTTGCCGCATCGCCACCTGCCGCGCCGTTGGTCACATCACTCGCCGACGTATACATAAAGGTCGCCAAATCCCTGTCCGCGGTGACGCGCGGGTCTTTTTGGCGCAGAGAACCCGCGGCGGCGTTACGAGGGTTGGCAAAGGGCTTAGGAGTTTTTTCCGTTCGCTCTGCCTCTTCCAAAATGGCCTCATTAAGACGCTCAAAGCTCGCGTGCGGCATGTATATCTCCCCGCGTATCTCCACCTCACCGGGCATCGGCGTACGCAGACGCAACGGAATGTCACGCACGGTACGCGCGTTGGCGGTCACATCCTCACCAACCGTGCCATCACCACGGGTCGCCACGCGCACAAGCTCGCCATCCGCATAGGTCAGAGCTATTGATGAGCCGTCGATTTTGAGTTCGCAGACGTAGGCAAGCGCGCTGGTACTCGTCGCGCCGAGTTCGGTTGCCATCTGTCGTGTGCGAACGAGCCACGCGTCGAGTTCTTCGAGGTCCATCGCGTTATCGAGCGAATACATACGCGTGGCGTGAACGACCGGCTCAAAAGCCTCCGCAAGCGCAAAGCCCCCTACGCGCTGCGTTGGCGATGTGGGAATCGCAAGCTCGGGCCAATGTCGCTCAAGTTCTTGCAACTCCCGCATGAGCGAGTCGAACGCGGCGTCGCTGATTTCGGGGTCATCGAGCGCATAGTAGCGATAACTGTGGTAGTCGATTTCTTCCCGCAGCTGCCTGGCGCGTATGCGGGCATCCTCCAAAGAGGGTCTCTCCATCATGTGCCTTTCATCACTTTTTATGCTGGGATTCGCCAGCTTTTACAGCCTACCACATCAGAATCAACGAGGGGCAGATTTTATGGGATTGAGTTGCTCAGGTTTTATGTTGGGATGGTGATAGTGACTGTGGAGTTTTGTTTTGGTCGTTATCGCGTTGGCGGGACACCAATGGATACAGGCGTAGCAGGCCTCGCATTTGTCCGAACGAATCGGCGCGAAACCGTTTGCCTCATCCACAACGATATTGTGTGCGGGACAAACCTGCGCGCAGATGCCACACTTTGTACAGCGCTTATCAATCCGAAAAGTCATGGAGCGCCGGCGCGCGTCAGTATACAGCTTTACCAGCTTCCCAAGCAGTTTTGACGAGCGTCTGAAATAGTTTTCCTGCTGGTTTTCTACCGCTTCGGCAATCTCGGTAACCTGCTCGGTCATGGATTTAAGGCGGCGTGCCATGGACTCAGAGTCAGGGTCAACGAGCCCAACGTTTCCCATGGTCTTAACGCCCGCAGCGTAATTGAGAAAACTCCCCGCCTCACCCAATAGCTCATCAATGTCCCAAAACTCATTGCACCCAAAAAGGGTATAGGTCGAAATCGCAAAATAGTAGCAGTCGTGCCGTTTTGGCATTTTTTCGATAAAGCCGCGTACCATTTCCGGAAGCGTCGCACGATGCACAGGAAAGACAAAACCTACTTGAGAAGCCGCGCGCGCGGCGGCATAAGGGTCGTCCAAGATGAGGGTGCCGGGGATAGAAATAGGCTCGGGAGCCCCCAGTTTTTGCGCAAGCTCAAGTGCCACGGCAAGGGAGT
>JAISFJ010000165.1 GCA_031263665.1 Coriobacteriales bacterium | reverse complement strand
TCTCATCTCGATTTTTCACTCTCCTTTTTTATCCATCCCATATCATGTACCGCATCCTGCCGCACACGACCTCATCTTCGCCCCATCGCATTTATTCTACACCATTTAAGTTAGATTTTAGGAACATTGTTAGAATTTAGGAACATTTTTTTGAGAAATCGAGTCGCGCTGAAGAGCGCGCGATTCGCTGGATTCCCGCTGCGCACGTGCGGAGTCTACCTGAGCAACTCATCAAGCGCAGAAAGATAAAACGACTCCCCTACCTTCGATAAATGGCGCCTCTCTTGCCAACTTTTACAACCAGCACGTTGAAAATCTTATCCTGAATGTCTGCGATGAGACGGTATTTTCCAACTCGGTAGCGCCATAAATTTTCATATTCCCCCTCTAAAGCTTTGCCGAACAGTCGGGGATTTTCACAGCCTTGAATATTTGACTCAATCCATTTGAGAATCCGTGCCTGAACAGGTTTATCAAGCCTGCGAAATTGCTTCTCTGCTTTCGCGTCAAAACTCCAGCTGTATTTTTCAGGCATACGTTTTGAGCATTTCTTCTCTGGAGATACTCTTGTTATGCTCTCGGAGTACGGTCATCGCGTCATGGTAATCTTCTTCATCCTGAATCTTTTCGCTCAGTAATTCCACGATGAAAGCATTCAGGGAGACCCCGTTAAATATCGCCTCTTCTTTTACACGGGAAAAGAGCTCTTTGTCCATTCGTATTGAAGTGTTTACCGTTGGCATAGCACCTGCTCCTTAGTATCAAATTCTGTCTCACCCCTATTGTACCACAGGTGTACCCTCTTTACGTCCACGAGGTTGTGCTGCTCCCCCAACTCGCTTGCCCTTGTCTCCTTGACACGTTGTATACTTGACAGACACAGTAATTTGGTAGACACTAATAAAGAACAAGCTTTGGGGCTTCACAACCGCTTTGTAAATCGGGGTTGCGAGGCAAAAAGAGCCTGACATGAACCCGCTTTATCAAACAGCGAAGGGAGGACTGGTATGGAGCCGAAGTTGTCATCTGACCTTTTGCGCGGACACACCGACACCATCGTTTTGGCCGTTTTAATGAATGACGACCGCTACGGGTTGGAGATATACAACCGGATTTTAGCGCGAACGGAAGAACGCTACGAGTTAAAGACGGACACGCTGTATTCCAGCTACAAACGCCTGGAAAAGGACGGGTGCGTCACTTCCTATTGGGGCGATGAGACGCAGGGGGGGCGCCGGAAGTACTACCACATCACGGACAAAGGGCGCGAACTCTACTATCAAAACCTGCTCGACTGGGAGTTCACTCAAAAGATTTTTAGCAACCTACTGAAGGAGGAAACACAATGAGCACGCAGGCCATGGATACACAAGGCTACATCGACACCTTATTCTCTGAGTACCAGGAAACATCGGCACTTGTCGACTTCAAAGAGGAACTCAAATCCCATCTTGACGAGCGAATGAGAGTTCTCACCCAAAAGGGCATGGATGAGAGAGCCGCCGCCGAGAAAGCCTTAGGCGAGATGGGTTATATGTCTGCCGTAGCGGATGAAATCAGTCGGAAGAAAATACAGGAGTTGCTTTCAGAGATGTATATGAGCACGCGAAACTATATATCCGCAAAGCGCGGGGCGCTCTATGCGCTGTGTGGTCTGGTACTGGGAGTGGCCGTCATGATTGCGTTAATCACCTGGTTTGGCTCACACTATCAAAGCGCCCCGCCAGCGGCCTTCATGGTGCTTGGCACACCGGCCCTTTTGGGCTTTTTGCTTTTGGGACTCACCCAGGAAACCGCCTCACGCGAGGCCATGAGCTGGAAGCGCGCTCTGTGGTACACAGTGGCAGCGGGGTTAATCCTGTTTGGTGCGCTGACGGCCCTCATCGCTGGGTTTGATATGAAAGAGACCACAGCCAGCGCCACAAGCTACGGCTACCCCAACGTCTCACTGACAGCGGCGACCGCCGTTTTGATGGTATTCGCGCTACCGGGTGTCGCTTTAGGCGCGTTCCTCGTGCTGACGGAGAAGAACCGAAGCAAGCCCTGGGTCATCAAGCTACGCGAGGAGCACCGAAACTCTCAAAGCGAGCTGTTTGGCAGCCCCGCGAACGCACAGAGGTTCGGGCTGATTTGTGGCGCGCTCTGGATTGCGGCGATAGCGAGCTTCATCGCCCTCACCATGTTTCTCGGGATACAATTCTCATGGCTGGCAATCGCCGCGGCCCTGGTCCTCCAAATGATTATCATGGCCACACTCGTAAAGGCAAAGTAACTGTTGAGCAAGCGCCGTGAGTGGGACGGGGGCAAGTGGGACAGATAGGGGACGGGGGCAACTGTCCCCTATCCGCCGAACTCTTCGGGGGGGCGCTCGTTTGCTGCAGCGGCTCCCTGTTCGTCGGCGGCGCGGATGACGGCGCGTCGCACTTTGCCGTTAACGGTCTTGGGCAGCGCGTCAACGTAGGAGATGATGCGCGGATACTTGTAGGGAGCGGTCTGCTGCTTAACCCAGGCCTGGAGCTCCTTGGTCAAGGCGTCACTCGCCTCATAGCCAGGCGCCACCACGATGGTCGCTTTAACGGCGGTGCCGCGCACTTCATCGGGCACACCGGTAACGGCGCACTCACGTACGGCGGGATGTTCAAGCAACACGCTCTCAATCTCAAAGGGGCCAATGCGATAGCCGCTCGACTTTATCACGTCGTCGTTGCGCCCCACGTACCAGAAATACCCGTCCTCATCGCGCCATGCCGTATCACCAGAGTGATACCAGCCGTCACGGATGGCAAAGGCCGTTTTGTCGGGGTCGCGGTAATACTCCAGCATGATGCCGGGCGGGAAGGGCTGGGTGGGCCTGCCCGTCTCGGTGCGGATACATATCTCACCGGTTTGGCCGACGGCGCACTCGTTGCCGTCCTCATCAAGGATGCGCGTCTCGTACAGCGGTATCGGGCGGCCCATCGAGCCGAGACGGGGAACCATCCCCGGCGAGTTGCAGACCGTCACGGGTGTCTCCGTCTGGCCAAAGCCATCAAATATCTTAAGGCCCGTCAGCTCCTGCCACCAGGTAAAGATGTCGGGATTGAGCGCCTCACCGGCTGCCACGCTGTACTCGAGCGAAGAGAGGTCATAGTTGGCCGCGTCGCCCTGCATGATGAGGCGATACATCGTAGGCGGGCAGCAAAAGGTTGTTATGCGGTAGCGAGCGATGAGCTCACATATCTCATTGGCGTCAAAGCGGTCAAAGTCGTAGGTGAACACGCAGGCCTCCATGAGCCACTGGCCGTAGAGCTTGCCCCAAACCGCCTTGCCCCAGCCGGTATCGGCGATGGTGAAGTGGATGCCGCCGTCGCTTTTGACGTTTTGCCAGTGCTTCGCGGTGCCGAGGTGCGCGAGTGCGTAGCTTGAGTTGTGGAGCACCATCTTGGGGTTGCCCGAGGTGCCGCTGGAAAAGTACATAATCATCGGGTCGGCGGCCTTGGTCTCGCGTTGCGCAAAGGCCGGGCTTGCCGCGGCGACGCCAGCATTGAAGTCGACCCAGCCCTCGCGCTCGGCCCGCAGCGCGCAGATGCCCTCCGGCCCACAAAGCGCGCGGTCGTCTCTACCGGAGATACCGCCTCCCCCACCGTTGACGAGGATGCGGGTCGTAAGCGCCGGGCACAACGACAGAGCGCTGTCGAC
>JAISFJ010000147.1 GCA_031263665.1 Coriobacteriales bacterium | reverse complement strand
TTTCTCGTCACACTGGCTGGCGGGCTTTTGGGCGCCGTGCTGGGACCGCCCTTCGTGCCTGAGCTTTTTAAGCCGAGCATGACGCAGTTCTTCACGTTGCCGTACTGGCAAACCTACCGAGAGCCGTTCTTCTTCATCCTCCCGCTTCTGATAGCGCTTGCCGGCGCACTCGTAAGCTGGCTCAGTTGCCGGCGCATACTCGCGCAAAAACCCGCGGCAGCGATGCGACCGCGCGCGCCTCGCAGCCCGCGCCACTCTCCCCTTGAGGTGCTGCCCTTCTGGCGACGGCTCAGCCCTGTCATCCAACTCACCGAACGCGACATGAGACGCAACAAACTCCGCAGCGCCATGAGCTTTATCAGTAGTATGGGCGTCTCGGCGCTGCTGCTGGTCGCCTTTCTCTCGTGGAGCGTCATCAACACGATGACAGACTGGCAGTACGGCACCATCAACAACTTTCAATCCCGCGCAACCCTTGCCGAAGATGTGGATGATGAGCAGCGGCAGCGACTCATTGAGCGCTACGAGGCCCTGGCGCTCATGGAGCAGACCATCGAGATTCGGCTTCCCAATGATTCCGCGACCAAGTTTACGGGCACACTCCAAGCGTTTGAAAGCAGTGAGTTGATGCGCGTCACCGATTCTGAACGCCGGATACTTTCGCTTGAGGATGACCAGGTACTGATGAGTTACCGCGTGGCCGAGGATTTGGGGCTTGCCGAGGGGAAGCGCTTCGAATGGCACCGCTACGGTGAGGGAGGCTGGCACGAGGCGACGGTCGGCGCGATTAACCGCAACCCCTTAGTGTGGGGGGTGACCATGACGCCGGATACGCTTGAGAGTTTTGGCATCGACTTTGAGCCGATGACCCTGCTCAGTGCTCAGCCGATAGACTCAGATGAGCCGGGGGTGCAAAGCGTCGTCAGCGCCGAAGAGGTATCGTCAGGCATGGACCTCATGACAGAAGCGCTGGTCATGATGGCGTCGGTGATGATTGCGGCCGCCGTACTCATCAGCATCTTTACCATGTATAACCTCGGGACGCTGACGTTTAGCGAGATGGAGCGCGAGCTCGCCACGCTGAAAGTGGTGGGATTCAAGCGTCGACAGGTCGTCATGCTGCTGTTCTTGCAGAATCTCTTTCTGTCGGTGCTGGGCTTTATTCCCGGCATCCCTCTCGGTTGGAAAATCGCGGATTTGATGTTTAATACCGAAGGAGGCACCCTCGATATGGCAACCCTCCTGACTTTTCCCGATGTGCTGCTCACACTCATAGTCATCGTCGCCCTTTGCGCCTTAGTCGCCCTGCTGTTCATCCGCAAGGTAGCCCACCTCAACATGGTAAACTCCCTCAAAGCCCCCGAGTAACAGCACGGCGTGGGGACTGATGCGACAGGGGCAAAGCAGGTCGGGAGTAAGCCAAAGCAGAGCGGGACGTCGAAGACGCCGTCCCCTACAAATACGGTTATACCGTGTCCCGTCTGTCACCTCCCCCTGTCCCAATTGCGCGGTACAATGGGGGGTATGAAAATTGTTCGGTCTCGATATGCTGGTGCTTGTTATGGAGTCGAGCGCGCTTTGGCGCTCGTCAATAAAGCGGCGTGCGTAGCACAGACGAGCAAAAACAACGCTGGTGTGTATACGCTTGGCCCGCTCATCCATAACCCGCAGGTCGTGAGTGAATTGCGGGAGCGTGGGGTTAAACAGGCTGATGCTGTTGAGCAGGTCGAAGAAGGTATCCTCGTCATCCGCTCGCATGGTGTTGCTCCCGCGGTCATTGAGCAGGCACGCCTTAAAGGACTTCGGGTTGTCGACGCAACCTGCCCTCACGTTTCCAAAGCCCATAAAGCAGCCCAGCAACTACGCGAGCGGGGCTATCTGGTGGTGGTGGTCGGCGAGCTTGGACACCCGGAGGTTGAGGGCATCAGAGCCTATGCCGGCGATGATGCCATCGTTGTGCAGGAGCCTTCTGACCTGCCGAAAGACCTTAAATCAAGCAAAATTGGCATCGTTGTACAAACCACACAGGTGGTTGGCGCGTTAAACGCGATTATCGACGCGCTCAAAAAACGTAACATCACACCCATCGTACGCAACACCATTTGTTTCGCAACGCGCCAACGCCAGGAGGCGGCCATCAAACTTGCCGCGACGGTGGACGTAATGGTGGTTGTTGGCGGACGCAACTCGGGAAACACAACCCGGCTCGCGCAGCTCTGTCAGACGGTTTGTTCTCGCACCCACCATGTCGAAAGCCCCGCAGAGCTCGTCAAAGCCTGGTTTAAGGACACCACAGCGGTTGGGATAACGGCCGGTGCCTCCACGCCGGAAAATCAAATCATCGCGGTAGAAGAGGCTCTGCACGCTTTTGAAAGGCAGAAACCATGATTGTTACGGTCATCCTCAACGCTTTTACCAACGCGAAAAAAGACGAGCACATCCGGTGAAGCCACCCAAACTCACCCCTGAGTCCGCCGCCGTTTCCGCTTCCGCCCACTACGCCCCCACTCTGCCACCTGGCACGCAAGGCGCCCTGATTGCGCGAGTCGCTTTTGGCTCTCCGGCGGAGAAGAGCGGGCTTGCCGCAGGTATGCGCATCACATCTGTCGAGGGGGTGGTTTTGCGCGACGCACTCGATTGGCTGTGGCTAGCCAGTAACGGCGAGGTACGGCTGACGGCGGCCTCGGCGGTGGCCTCGGCGGTGGCCTCGGCGGTGGCCGACCCGGTACAATCGGCAGAGGTCTCGGCGACAACCGACCCGACACAGTCGGCACCTCCCTCTGCCAACAACGACACTCATGAATACACGCTTGAGCGAAGCTACGGCAAAGACTGGGGCATCACCTTTGCCGACCCGCTGTTCGACGGGCTTATGACCTGCAAGAACAACTGTAGTTTCTGCTTTATGACCATGCTTCCAAAAGACCTGCGCCCCTCGCTGTACCTGCGAGATGACGACTATCGGCTCTCCTTTCTACAGGGTAATTTTGTTACGCTGACAAACCTTAGCGATAAAGACGTACGGCGCATCATCGACTATCATCTCTCCCCGCTTCATGTCTCGCTTCACGCAATTACCCCTGCCGTGCGCCAACAACTCATGGGAAACAACCACACCCGCGGCATCGAGGTATTTGAGCGCCTGCTTGCCGCGGGCATCGAAGCGCATACGCAGATAGTCGTGATGCCGAATGTTAACGATGGAGCCGAGCTTGACGCAACGCTGGCGTGGGTCGAAGAACAACCAAACATCCTCTCAACGGGCATCGTCCCTTATGGATTCACAAAATACGCCCGCATCCAAAGCGCGTTTGGGTGCGACGACGCACGGCGCATAATCGCGCAGCTGGCCCCCTGGCAAAAACGCTCTCGCGTCCAGACGGGCAAAACGCGCTTTCAGCTTGCCGACGAGTGGTATCTGATGGCAAACGCTCCGCTCCCTTCCACACAATACTACGACGACTATCCTCAGTTTGAAAACGGAATCGGCATGGTCTGTGCCTTTGAGGATGACTGGCTCCGCGTACAACAGACACTCGATGCCCAGCAGGCGCTCGATACCCTGCAAGCGCCCGATGCCCAGCAGGCGCTCCATCCTCAACAGGCACTCGATACCCAGCAGGCGCCCCATCCTCAACAAACCAAAAAAGACGGCACTGCCCAGCCCGTGTTTTTTATCACCGGAGAAGGGTTTGCGCCAACACTCACCAAACTCATCACGGCCTCCTTTCCCGATAACGCAATCAAAGTGCTGGCGATACGCAATCACTTCTTTGGCGGTACGGTAAACGTGACAGGGCTGCTTGTCGCGCACGACATCATCACCCAACTCAAAGAGCGCAAACTTCCCAAAGACGCCCTCGTCGTGCTGCCCGACGTCATCTTTAACGCCGATGACCTCACACTCGACAACAAACGGGTCAAAGATATTGCAAAAGCACTGCGTCGGCGCGTAATTGTGATACCCTGTAGAGCACAGGAAGTCAGCAAAATAGCCCAGTCAATCGTTGCGCACCAGGGAAGCGCCGAGATAAAAGGAGACGCGTGACTTTACCGATAGTGGCGGTGATAGGTCGGCCTAACGTCGGCAAATCAACCCTTGTTAACCGTGTCGCGCTCAGCAAAGATGCCATCGTGCATGAGCGACGTGGCGTTACGCGCGACCGCTCGTATCATCACGCGGATTGGAACGGCATCGACTTTGTGCTCATCGACACAGGCGGTATTGAGATGGGAGCGGAGGATGCCTTTCAGGGCTCCATCCGCAACCAGGCGCTGCTCGCAACAGAAGAAGCCGATGTCATCTTATTCATGGTGGATGCGCGCAGTGGGCTCACGGCCGATGATACCGAGGTCGCGCGCCTGCTCAAACGCTCAAAGCGCCCCGTGCTGCTCATCGTAAACAAGATGGACGACCCCGCTCGAGAAGATGAGCTCTGGGAGTTTTACCAGCTTGGACTTGGCAAACCGTGGCCCATCTCGAGCGTACACGGACATGGAACGGGAGACATGCTCGACGCACTGGTCGAGTTGCTGCCCGCACCGCCCGCACAAGACGCGCCGTCAGCGCCGTCAGCCGCGTCAGCCGCGTCAGCGCCGTCAGCCGGGCTCGCACAAGACGCGCCGCCGCAAGACACCATCAACGTCGCCATCATTGGGCGCCCCAACGCCGGCAAATCCTCGCTCACCAACCAGCTCGTCGGCCGCGAGCGTTCCATCGTCAGCGATGTCGCCGGCACCACGCGGGACGCCATCGACACCCTCATCGAGCATGAGGGCACGCACTATCGCATCGTCGACACCGCGGGCATTCGCCGCAAATCGAAAATTGACGAGAGCGTGGAGTACTATGGCTTTGTTCGAGCCCTGCGCGCCATCGACCGTACGGACGTCGCCCTGCTCATGATTGACGCCACATTAGGCCTCACGGACAACGACCAACGCGTCGCAAATCTCGCCGATGAACGCGGACGTGCCCTCGTCATCCTGCTCAACAAATGGGACCTGCTCGCCACGCCGGAAGAGCGTGAGGCGGTGCGCACTCAGATAGCCGACCGGCTCCCCTTTGTCTCCTACGCGCCCGTGCTCACCATAAGCGCGCTGACTGGCCGCAGTATTCACCGTATATGGGACGCCATCAACGCGGCCTACGCGAGCTTCTCCGCACGTATTTCAACCCCTCGGCTCAACGCCTTTCTCACCGAGCTTCGCGACTTTGGCCACACGGTTTCACGCGGCAAGCTGCGCCTGCGCATCCATTACGTCACGCAGACCGGTACGCGCCCACCGCGATTCACGTTTTTTGCCAACCATCCGCATATCATTGATGACACGTATCAGCGCTACCTCGAAAACCGCCTGCGCGCAGCCTTTTCTTTGGAGGGCACGCCTGTTCTTTTTAGATTTAAGAGGAAGGATTGACGGATGATGAGCGCGATTCTTCTGCTAACCACGCTGGTCATCGCCTTTCTTCTCGGCTCTGTTCCCTGGGGCATCATCATAGCGCGGCTGTTTTACAAGACCGACATACGCGCGCATGGTTCAGGAAACATCGGCACAACCAACGCCATGCGCACGCTCGGCAAGCGCGGCGGCGGCTCCGTATTCGTACTCGATTTTGGCAAGGGACTGCTCGCCGGCTTCCTTGGCTGGCTCATCTTTACCTACCTGGTGCCTTTGGATGATACCCTGTTTCATCAAAGCGATTTTCTCGCGGCGGCATTCGCCGGCTGCACGTTGGGACACGTTTTTTCCCCTTGGCTCAAATTCAAAGGTGGCAAAGGAATCGCGGTGGCTGTTGGCTGTCTATTCTTTACCTTCGGATGGTTGGGGACGCTCATTGAGCTTGGCATTTTTATCGTGTTAGTGCTGCTCACACGCTACGTTTCTATCGGTTCTCTCGCGGCGGCCTTCGCCTGTCCTTTCATAGGACTGTGGCTGCTTTGGGGCGATTGGGTCGCCGTCGCTTTTTGCACGCTCACCAGCCTGGTCATCATCTGGGCACACCGTGGTAATATAAAGCGCCTCGCAGAAGGCAACGAGCATCGTATCGGAAAAAGAAAGGCTGAGTGACGTATGAAGGTCTCTGTTATCGGAGCGGGCTCTTGGGGAAGCGCTATCGCCTGGTTACTTGGTGAAAAGGGCATCGACGTCTGTCTTTGGGCGCGTGATGACGCGCTGGTCGACAGCTTTAACGCGACACGCCAAAACCCGCGCTACCTCAAAGACATCGTGTTTTCCTCCACGGTCACCGCGAGCACCAATCTTATCGAAGTACTGGCCGCCACCGAGGCGGTTGCGCTTGTCACGCCTTCGGCCGTCGTTGAGGATATGGCAAAGCGCATCGCCCCTCATCTCGAAGAACAGGTTCCGGTCGTCCTTCTTTCCAAGGGGATTGAGGGCACAACCGGCACGCTTTTACTCGATGTGCTCGCCGAAAACTTTATCGCCACCAAGCAGCAAAAACAGCACGAGCAACAAGAACAACAGGGGCAGCACGAGCAACAGCACCCAGTTAAGCCCTTTGACCCTTCCGCTCAAATTGGTGCCTCCGAGCATTTTGGCTGGCCGGAACACTTTGGTCCTCACGAGCGCCTCGCCGTGCTCTCGGGCCCCAACCACGCCGAAGAGGTAGCCCACGGTATCCCTTCAGGCACCGTTGTTGCCTCCCTTTCGCAAGAGACCGCGAAATTTTTTCAGGAACTGTTTGGCACACCGGAGTTTCGCGTCTACACCTCGCACGATACGGTGGGCGTACAGCTTTGTGGCGCGACCAAAAACATCATTGCCATCGCCTGCGGTATGGCGGCTGGGCTCGGCCTTGGCGACAACACGGCGGCCATGCTCATGACGCGCGGCTTGGCCGAGATAAGCAGACTGGTAAAGCAACTCGGTGGCGACCCGCGCACCTGTATGGGCCTTGCCGGGATGGGCGACCTCATCGCCACGTGCACCTCACAGCATTCACGCAATCGAGCCTTTGGCATCGAGTTTGCGCAGGGCGGCACGCTCGACGCCTACCTGAAACGCACTCATATGGTGGTGGAAGGGGCGCTTGCCGCCAAGTCGATAACCGACCTGGCAAAGACTTTCAGCGTCGATTTGCCGATAAGCACCGCCATCCGCAACGTCGTTTGGGACCAATGCCCCATCACCGAAGGTCTCGCCTCCCTGATAGACCGCTCCTTCAAACCCGAGTTTTACTAAGGGACTGCTCAACAATAATCTTTACAAATCTTGCGGCCACTCTGCTCCGTCCCTGCGGCATCCTTTACTTTTTTGCGCGTAAG
>JAISFJ010000120.1 GCA_031263665.1 Coriobacteriales bacterium | reverse complement strand
TGGTCGCAAAAGGATAGTTCGCCGCCAAGCCTCCCTTGCTGGTAAGCGCGGTGAACAGAGTTGATTTCCCCACATTGGGCAACCCGACAATACCAATAGAAAGCGCCATATTTTTCCTCTGAACCTATCTACTCAAACTACTCCAAGAAGTGCTGAGTCCAGTGTAACAAAAACCTTCGCAAAGGCTACAAGTCACAAAAAGTTACAGGGTGTTAAATTCCACGTGCCCGCACCAAGCGTAATGGGCGCACCTGTCGCGGACACGAGCCTGACCGTCACGCCTGTCGCCGCTGTGTCCATCGCGTCGCTAACACATGACAAAAGGGTCGAGGCAAAGTGTCATACAACTGACGGGGGCGAAGCACGACACTCTTACCGGTCTGTCTTGCGACGGCGGATGGCGATGACTGTGGCAATGGTGCCCAAGGTGGCAAGCGCTAAAGCGATGGCGGCCAGTACCAGCGAGGAGGTGTCGCCGGTATCGGGGAAGCCACCGTGAGCCTTAACGGTGAAGGACAGGGGAACCGTATGGTCGATGTTGTCGGAGGCGGTAACGCGCAGGGCGGCGGTGTAGGCAGTGGAGCGCGGAGCGAGACCTTCTACCGGGTGAACCTTTACGGTGATGTGCTGTCCGGGGGCGAGCGTGTGGGTCGCCTGGGGAGCGAGTCCTGAGGACGCGAGTTCTGAGGAGGCAGGGGCGAGCGTGTGGGTCGCCTGGGGGGCGAGCGTGTGGGTCGCCTGGGGAGCGAGCCCCAAAGAGGTAAGCTCTAACGGAGAAAGTTCTGAGGTGAGGCTGAAGGCGGTGGGGTCGTTTCCTGCCAAGTGGATGCTAAGACCGTGAAGCGTGCCTGAGCCTGTGTTGGTTATGGTGAAGCTGTGCGTGGGAGGCGCGTAGCCCTTCTCCTTGGCGCCGAAGTTATAGGTGGGTGGATTAAGCGTTATCTTGAAGGTCTCAACAACAAAACTCACGGGTATATCGAGCGAAAACCCGTTGGCTCCCGTTATGCGAAGCGTCGCCTTGTAGGCGGTGTCTCGGGGGATAAGTCCTGAGACGGGTTGCACGCTTATGGTGGCGGCGTCTTTTGGGTTAAGAGTCGCGGCAGACAGAGCCGCCGTAATGTTAAAGGCCGAAGCGTCGGCACCGACTATGGCAGCCGTAAGGTTTGTCAGCGTCTCGGTTCCGTTATTGGTAAGGGTAAAGCTCTGAGCCGTCGGAGGCGTATATCCTACCCTGACCGAGCCGAAGTTTTTATCTTGAGGAGTAGAGGTAGCCGTATAGCTTATGACGGTAAACGTGAGCGAGACGGTGCAGGAAAGCCCGGCGGCGTTGGTAAGCTCAAGAGTCGCCGTATAAGGAGTGGAGCGCGCCGCAAGTCCCATAACGGGACGCACGCTTATGGTGGCGGTACCTTCATAGGCAATGGTCGAAGGCGTGAGAGCGGCCGAGATGCTAAACGCCTTGCGGTCAGCGCCGACTATCTGAGCGCTCACGCCCGCAAGCGTAGTTGTGCCCTCGTTGGTGATGGTAAACTTCTGCGCGACAGGTGGTGTGCTATACCCCACTACCTTGCTGCCAAAGTTTTTGTCGGCAGGGGTTGAGGTCGCCTCATAGCTTGAGACGGTAAAGGTAAGCGGGACATTGAGCACAAAGCCGTTGTCCCCTGTCAGATGCAGGTTTGCCGTATAGGAGTCATGGTTGGCAAGCATTTCCGTGACAGGTCGCACGCTTACGGTCGTAGAGCTACCCGAGGCGATGACTGCCGGCACCAAAGGCGACGTGATGCTGAAAGCCGTAGCTCCCCCGCCGGTTATGGTTGCCTGCACGTTCCTGAGCGCGGCCGTGCCCGTATTGGTGATAGTAAACTGCTGAGCAGCAGGCGGCGTGGGGTAGTTTTCCGCCACATTACCGAAATTCTTGTCTGCGGGGGTAGATGACGCCTTATAGCTTGAGACCGTAAAGCTCAAGGGAACCTCAAGCGCAAGCCCGTCGGTGTTGGTGAGCTTAAGCGTTGCCGTATAGGGAGCAACGCGCACGGGAAGGTCTTCGGCGGGCTGTACGCTTATGGTGGCGGTCCCCGAAGGATAGGGGATGGTTGGGGGAGACAGAGGCTCCGTGACGCTAAAGAACGAGGCATCAGCACCGACTATATTGGCAACCACGTCAACAAGCTCAGCGGTACCCGTGTTTTTGATGGTGAACTCCTGAGGGGCTGGCGGTGTAGGGTAGCCTTCCGCCACGGTGCCGAAGTTCTTGCTTGGAGGGCTTGACGAGGCCGTATAGCTTGAGACCGTAAAGCTCACGGGAATCTCAAGCAAAAGCCCTTCATCGTTGGTGAGCTCCAGCGTCGCCGTATAGGGAGCAACACGGGCGGCAAGACCCTTGACGGGTTGCACGCTTATGGTGGCCGTGCCTGGAAACTCGATGGTCGTAGGGGTCAGAGGTATCGAGATTTCAAACGCCCCGGCATCAAAACCGATGAGAGCGGACTTTACATCCTTGAGTTCGGCGTCGCCCGTATTGGTGATGGTGAACGCCTGAGCGGCTGGCGGGTCAGGGTAGCCTACCGCCGCGGTGCCGAAGTCCCGCTCCTCAGGCTCAGACTCCGCCGCTTCATCCGCCGTGGTAAATTTATGCGTGTTATCATCAGGAAGGATAAAGCCGGCGATGGCCGTCTGAAAACCGGATAACTCTATCGCGTAGACCGTGTCATTAACAAGATCGGCGTACGAGGTGGTGTAGACGGTGTTGTCTGAACTCCAGTCACCGGCGTCAAGCGTGATGGCTGGACCTGACGGGGGCATGAGCTCAACGGTCACGTTCGCATCCGGATTCATCGCACCGCTGAAAGTAAGTACCACGTTTCCGGTGAGGTCCTGCCCCGTTCCCGAAGGCGCTACCGTTGTAAGCGCAGGAGCGGCCAGCAGTGTCTGAGTCTGCGCCCCTAAGCGCGCGTAGGCAAGCTCATAGCCCGTACCATCTACGACAAGGCCGACCGAGCCCACATCGGTGCCGTCGTTTTTTGTATCGGGAAGCCAGAGATAGACCTTGCCTGAATTCGTAGTCAAAACATCGCCTATGCCGTAAACGGAATTGTACGCATCGGGCGTATTGTTACACGCAATGCCGTCTATGACGCCGGCCGTCACAGGCTTACCGTCACCTACCGCCAGCAAGCCTATCGTAAGCGTATTGGCAAAGACGGGAACACCGACGGTGTTATACACAATACCGGTAGTCGGGTCGTTGCCGTATTCTATCGTGCCGTTTTTCGCCCACACCGAGCCACCGTTTATGACGACGTCCGATGCGTAGCTGTCGATGTAGCCGTTGCCTATGTCCGCGCCGCCGTTGTTGCCGCTGGTTGTGATGGTACCGCCGTCGATGATGATGTCGCCGGTAACCGCGCTGGTGTTGGCGCCCCCACCGATGCCCGCGCTTTCGTCGCCACCGTTGGCTGTGATGGTGCCGCCTTTGATGATGATGTCGTAAACAACCCCGCTGTACTCTTCACCCCCGCCGATGCCCGCTCCGCCGTACCTGCCGCCATTGGCCGTGATGGTGCCGCCGTTGATGGTGATGCTGTGTACGGTAGCGCTATTTGGAGAGCCATTGGTTGCGCCCCCGCCGATGCCCGCTCCGCCATAGTAGTTGCCGTTGGCCGTGATGGTGCCACCTTTGATGATGATGTCGCCCGCGGCACCGGTGTTGTAGCCTGCTCCGATGCCTGCAGCGCCAAAGGAGCTGTACAGGGAAGGAGAACTCGCCGTAAGACTCGCCCCGTTACTCTCCTCCGTTATGGTGAGGTCCGCGTTTGTCATGAGCTGAATCCCGGCACCGTTGTTGCCGCCGTTTAAGGTGTTATCGCCTTCGAGTGTGAGGGTGAGTGAACCTTCGGCACCCACCTCAAGGGCGGGGATAAAGCTATAGTTCGAACTGGTGGTGATGGAGACGCCGTTAAGCGTCAGGACGGCATCCACATTATCGTCCACGACTATCCTGTCATCTGTGGTGGCACCCGGAGTTGCCATGGATATGACAAGAGAGGTGTTCGTCAGGATGGTGAGGACGTAGTGAGCTTCCTCAGAGTCGTAGCGGTAGTCCGTGTTCAGTATGCCGTCTTCCACGGAAAAATTACCGACGGTGTCCAGGGGCTCGAGCGCGAGTGTGGCGAGTGGGGCGAGGTCGTCTGCCGCAATCGCCGCGTCGTCGGTGTCGGGGCCGGGGCCGAGCGCCGCTTTGTCGTCGGGGCTGGAGCCGGAGCCGAGTGCCCCGTCGGAGCCGGTGCCAGTGTCGGAGCCGGAGCCGGAGCCGGAGCCGGTGCCGGAGCCGGTGCCAGTGTCGCCCGCCGCCTCGTCGAGGCCGGGGCCGGCCACCGTCGCCTCGTCGCCGCCTGAGCCGACCGCCGCCTCGTCGTCGTCGCCGGAGCCGGCGTCGCCCGCCCAAGAAGCGCTGTCTGCTTGTGAGGGGGCGCTGTCAGCCTCGACCGCCGCCTGTGCGCCTTTACCTTCTGCCTGCTCCTGCTGCTCAGTCTCGGTCGCCAGAGCCTCAGACGATAAAGAGGAACTCCAGCCGCCACCTGTCGCCGTCACGAGCAGGAAGGCACACGCCAGCGACACGGCTCTCGTAAGCACGCTTCGCGCGATGGGCGCCATACGCCTCATCTCGTAGAGGGACTTCTGGAAGAACTTCTCTTGCTTCTTACGTGTGTCGTTTTTGATACCTGCTGCGTTTGAATGTTGCCGGTGTATCATGACCGCTCCCTTGCCCTGTGACCCATCTTGCGCACGTCTCCAACCCACGCGAGCGCACACAAGACACGGCACTCTTTATAAGCCCCTCCCATGATAGCAGACTCACAACCATTCACAAGGCCAGGACAATCTAAGGGACCGGTCCTAAGTAAAGAGGTCAGCCATGGTGACTTCGGATTGGACCAGTTCGGCCCAGTATTTGTTGTGCTTGAGCCCGTACGTGGTGACAAAAGTAGTGTGAACAGCCTTATTCTCGCCCACAACGTCGCTGAACACCCAGAGCCGTTTGCGCAGCTTCTCCGAGGAGCTCTCGGTGAGTTCGTACTCTTTGATTGAATATTTCATCTCGCAGATGTTGAAGACACCGTCGCGGCGCTCGATTACCAAATCGATTTGGAACCGGGGCTCGCTGTCGGTCTTGAGCCACGAATAGACACTGGTTGAGACTCCTGAGATACCCAGCTTTCGCTTTATCTGCGCCACATGCGCAAGGCAGACCCGCTCAAAGGCATAACCTTTCCAACTGTTTTTTTCGCCCGTGCTCTCCGTATTGGCCCAAAAATCTTCGTCGCGCGCGACGTGCGAGCCTTTCATGAAGCGCAGGTAGAAGAGTGAGAATGGGTCGATAAGCTGATAGAGGGCGTCGCGTTCAGTCTTGCCATAGCTCTGGTAGCGGCGGATAAAGCCGCTGAGCTCCAAGTTCTCGAGAATCGCCGAAAGCCCACCGCCACTCAACTTTGTCGCATGGGAGATTTCGCCTGTGCTCAAACCGCGACCCAAACTGCCTATCGCCTCGACGACCTGGATATAATGCTGCGGCCTTCTGAAGAGCGAGTGATACATCTCATAAAACTCGTTTTTTAAGGGGGCGTTGTCGGCAAAGCAGAGGCGGTCCACGTTCTGCGCGAAGCTCAATTCCTTTCGCATCTGGCGCAAATAAAAGGGGATACCGCCGAATATCATATAACTCTCGACCATCTGTAACCTGCTGTATACAATGTCCCTTGCATTAAAATACCGTTCGCATTCGCCAAGAGTGAACGGCCTGATGAGCATCCTCTGTGTTACTCGGTTATAGAGTCCTCCGGTGTTCTTGAAAAGTTTCTTCGATACCCAGGCAGCCGCGGAGCCACAGACGATGAGTAAAATATCGGGCCTGCCTGAGGCCCATCCGTTCCAAAACGCTTCCAGACCGGTGATGAACCCCGATTTGTGGGTGTCCATCCAAGGCATTTCGTCTAAGAAAATGACCTTCTTGTTCTGGATACTTGATGTTTTTATGAGGTTTTTGAGCTGAGCAAACGCCTCGAGCCAATTGTCTGCTACCGAAAATTCCTCTTTGCCATACTCATTGAGCGCCTTGTTAAAGTTGGCCAATTGCTCGCTCTTGTTTCCGTTGGCCAGACCGGTCACAAAGAAACAGAAATCATCATCAAAGAACTCTCGAATCAGGTAGGTTTTCCCCACGCGCCGTCGTCCGTATACCACCAGAAATTCCGGCTCGTTTGCCTCATAATAGCTGCGAAGTAATTCCTGTTCGCTTTTTCTCCCAATGATTTCCATGGTATCTCCGTTCATATTAGTTGCCGTAACATAGAATTTTACCATAGTTATGGCAACTAATAATATAAAAAAGGCAGCAATATGGGTGATATTGAAATTATTAGTTGCCGTAACATGGTAAAAAATGGGAGTTACAGCAACGAATTCGTGTGTCGCACACCGCATGTTTACCTCTCACAAAGCAAGTGGGACAAGGGGACGGGACTACTGTCCCACCTGCCAGCGTGTTTCTCGATAGAGTGGCTCCTCATCAGGTGGGACAGTAGCCCCGTCCCCCAGCCACCGCATCCCGCCTTGACCTGAAGCAATCTGTTCCACAGGCTATCGTACAATTTATTCTCCGACAGTTCCTTACAGGCGGTCGAGTTCTTTGAAGAGGGCTTCTATGATGTGGGGTTCGTCTACGGTGTAGAGGACTTTGCCTTTGGAGAAGATGGCGGCTTTGCCTTTGCCGCAGGCGACGCCTACGTCGGCGTCTTTTGCCTCGCCAGGGCCGTTGACCACGCAGCCCATGACGGCGACGGTCAGGGGTTTTTGGAGGTGCTGCAAACGCTGTTGCACCTCTGTGGCGATGGGGATGAGGTCTATCTCGCAGCGACCGCAGGTGGGACAACTCACGAGTTCCGGCGTGCGGCGGCGCAGGCCACAGGCCGCAAGCAACTCCCAGGCAACCCGCACTTCTTCCACAGGGTCAGCCGTCAGCGAGACGCGCAGGGTATCCCCTATGCCATCGAGCAGAAGAGCGCCTAAGGCGGCGGCTGATTTTACGGTGCCCTGCTGAAGGGTGCCCGCCTCGGTAACGCCGAGATGCAGCGGGATATGCGGCAGCTTGTGCGCGAGCAGGCGGTAGGCTTTAACGGTGGTACGCACGTCATGAGCCTTCGCGGATAACACGATGTCTCTAAAGCCGCGGCTCTCAAAATGCTCAACAAAGGCCATCGCGGATGCGACGAGCTTCTCAAAAAGCGTTAAGTCGCAGCGCTCGGCAAACTCGGTGGCGAGCGAACCGGCGTTTACGCCGATGCGAATGGGAATACCGGCAGCACCCGCGGCGTCGATGATGGCATCAACCCCCTCGGTGTCGCCGATGTTGCCAGGGTTTATCCGCAGCTTGGCGGCTCCCTGTTGCAAGGCCTTAAGCGCAAGGCGGTAGTCAAAATGGATGTCGGCTATCACGGGCAGAGGCGACGCTTTGCAGATGCGCCCAAAGGCCCCAAGCGCGGCGCTGCTCGGGACGGCCAGGCGCACCAACTCGCAGCCCGCCGACGCAAGCTGGGCGATTTGGGTCAGGCAGGCGTCAACATCGGTGGTTTGTACGGTGAGCATCGACTGAACAACAACGGGCGCTTTCCCACCAAGCAGCACGCCGCCCACGCTGAGAGAGCGGGTCTGTCCCAGCCCTGTCCCAGCAACACCGCGCGAGCCGTCCACGCTCAGCCGCCGATGATGTAGTTTTGTATGTCTTTGCTCGTCACAAAGAAGAACAGCATGACGAGCAGGGTCAGCGCGACAACGGTGATGCCGTTTATTACCCGCACGGGAATGGTGCGACGCGTTATGCGCTCGATGGTCTCCACAACAATTTTACCGCCATCGAGCGGCGGAAAAGGCAACAGATTCATGAGGCCGATTGAGATGGACAGCGCGGCGGCCAATACGATGAAGGAAGAAAACCCGCTTTCGGCGGCATTTTTCGCCTCGAAGGAAACGCCGATGACCGAGGTCGACTGACTCACCACATCGCTGAAGGTAGCGGGGTTAAAAAGCTGGACGATTGCCGTAGCGACCATGCCGATGAAGCCTAGTGAGGTGGTGAGCGCCTCGCCAAAGGGAACGGATACACGCTCGGCGCTTGGCGTGACGCCTAAAATGGCGCGGCCCTCGCTTTCCGCCAGCTCGACGGTGACCTCACGCGTGATTCCCGTTGCGCCCTGCTCCACCGAAAGCGTCACGTCATCGCCGGGGTGATAGGCGCTCATGGCCTCCGTAAACGTGGCCCAGGAATCGATAGACTCGCCCTCAAACGCGACGATGGTGTCGCCTGGCTGAATGGCGGCACGGGCGGCGGGGCTGTCCTCAACAACACTTGCCAACGTGGTTGAGGGTACCTGCGTGCCAAAAATCGTTAAAAAGGCGGTAAAGACAATGACCGCGAACAGGAGGTTAAAAATCACGCCGGCCGCGAGAATGATGACACGCTGATACCAGGGGGCGGCGTTAAACGTGAGTTTGCGTTCGGCGGCGATATGGGCCGCGGCATCGGGGACGGGGCGCGCCTCGCCGAGTGCCGCCGCATCGGTCGCGAACATCAGATAGCTTGCGTGCCCCTTCTTCTTCACGCGCTTGATGGTGCCCCAGGCATCGAGCACATCGAGGGCCTCGACCAAATCGTAGCCAAGCGCCGCGGATGCGTCCTGAGCCTCATCCTCACTCAACGTGCCCTTATCCGCAAGATAGCTGAAAGCCGGGACAAGATGGGTATTTTCTCCGTTGCCCCCCTCACCGGCGATGAGGGCGTAGCCACCGAGCAGGATAGGGGTGACACCGAACTTTGTTCCTTTGAAAGTGAAGCCAACATTGGGCCCCGGCAAGCCGAGCATGAACTCCTTCACACGCAGCCCAAACAGACGCGCGGCAATAAAATGTCCCCCCTCATGTATGGTGACGATGAGAGAAAACATTAAAACGCCGAAAAAAACGACCTTAAATCCTTCGATAAATGTATCCATGCCCCCAGTATACCCGCCGATACGACACCCAGCCGCCACCGTTACGGGACGGATATATAAAATCGTACGTCGCCCGCAGTATGTTTGCACCCAGAGTAAACTCCTACGGGCGTCGCACTATTGACGCGAGGCGTAGGGAGGCAGAGACGGGACGTCGAGGACGCCGTCCCCTGCGGACAGTTGAGGGACGGGGGCAACTGTCCCACCTGTTGTCAGCCGACAAAAACTCATCCGCCTGATAGAATCCACTAATCTACCGGAGTAAACCTCCTGTCTACGCACCGAGTCGATATGGTTGAGCTAATTCACTATATTCTGCCAGTGTCGTCTTTGATTGCGCACGTCTTTGGTACAATCAACAGATGGCAAGGGAGACGATGATTAGTGCTTGTGTACCCGATTCCGACACAGATTGTGCCGGGTCTGTTCGAGCGGACACCGGTACTACTTGTCGTAATGGCGGTGTTCGCACGGACAGAGCTGGTGCAAGCTGGTCGGAAGATGGTACGCAATGACTCATCATCGTCTCCCGAGGGCAAAACAGTCAACGCTGTTATTGATATTTCTCGTTTTCGCGATTGCAGTCGTCGCGATTGCACTCTATGTCGACGTACGCGAACCTCGTCAGGAGACCTTTCGTGTTGACCTCAGGGCTTTACCAACGTACGTGAGACAGGGGTTTGACGCACAAAGCGTCGACCAGAGCCCTACGCAGACTGACGACTGGGCTGTCGTCGCGGCGGGAACAACGCAGTCTTTGCTCGTTAAAGACATCCTCCCCGCAACAACCAGTCGGGGTTTTCTTAGCCCCGCAAAGGATAAAGACGAAGATTTTACCTACGTAATTCCTTTTTTGATGGATGCCGCAACGCTGGAGACGATAGACGAGACGCCTTCTGTCATCCCCTGCATCTATCTGGCGGGCATCGGTGAAGGCTGGGAGGTCTACCTCAATGGCAGCCTGGTCACCAATGAACTTTACCGTGACGATGACGGTGCCATAACCCAACACCGCGCCTGGCGAAGCGCTACGCTCGCCGTGAATCGCGACCTGCTCTTTGAGGGAGACAATCTTCTCACCTTTCATATCGTCGGCCCTGCCTCGGGAGAATACACGGGTTTAACCTATCGCAGCCCTTACTACATCGGAAACTATCAGGATGTTTATTACGGCTTCGACCGACTTCTCACGGTTATATCCTGCACCATCTTTATCTTTATGGGCTTGTATCATCTGCTGCTGTTCCTCATGCGCCGCAAAGACCGTTACAATCTGTTTTACGGATTATTCAGCGTCTGTGTGGGGCTCTATTTCTTTGCGCGAAGCCCCTCTATTTACATGCTTATAGAAAATACTGAGATTACTCGGCGCCTGGAGTATTCCCTGTTATACCTGCTCATGCTTTTTGCGTTGGCTTTTCTTGAGACGCTTAACAGCAATCGGGTTTTGTGGCCAACGAGGATATATGGCATCCTTTGTGCCGCTGCCATCGCGGCGACAACAGTCTTTTCTTTGCAATTTGCCGACGACCTGTTGCAGATATGGCAATACCTGGCCGCGTTGCTACTCTTCTATCTCATAGGCTATGACCTTGCGTTCACCTTTTTTCGCAATGCCTACCGCACCTGGAAGGAGCGAGACAAGGCACGGAGCATCATGTCGTTGCCACAGCGCATTCGCTATGACCTCGTTCAGACGGCGCTGGGCAATCTTTTTGTGGTGTTCATCGCCGCCTGTACCACGATGCTCTATGACCTCGTTGATGCCGCTGCTTTGCACACCGGAATCCTGCTTACGCGCTACAGCTTTGTCTTTCTCACGGTGTGCGCCGCCTTAATCCTCGCGCGACAACTCACCAGCAACTATGAGCGGGCAAACGTTACGAATGAGCGACTTGAGTCGTTGGTTCAGGAGCGTACTCACGCACTTGCCGAGCAGGTTGCCATAGCCAACAAGGCATCGCAGGCCAAAACCGAATTTATGGCGACCATGAGCCACGAGATACGCACGCCGATGAACGCCATTATCGGGCTTTCGAACATCGAACTCAGACGCGACCACCCCGAAGCAACCCGCGCCAATATCCAAAAAATCAACCAATCGGGCATCAGCCTGCTTACCCTCATCAATGAGATACTGGACATCTCCAAGATAGAGGCCGGTTCCTTTGAAATCATACCGATGCGCTATCGCACGGTTGACCTCATCAGCGAATCGGTCCAACTCAACCTGGTACGCATCGGAGAAAAGCCCATCGCCTTCGAACTCGATGTCGCCGCGACCTTGCCCAGCGCTTTGACTGGCGATGAAACACGGATACGGCAGATTCTCAATAACCTGCTCTCCAACGCGATAAAATACACCACAAGCGGAACCGTGCGTCTGACGGTAACAGCCGAGCCGCCATCCGCCGCCGAAGTCGCCGCCGAAGTTGACGGTAGCAACGACACGGGTGGCGATGGTGGTGGCGGTGGCACGGGTGGCGCCAACACGGGCGATGGCCAGGACGACGATGGGCCGACTACCCTCCTCGTCATCCACGTCGCAGACACTGGACAGGGCATCCGCGAAAAGGACCTCGAGCGACTCTTTGAGGAATTTACGCAGCTCGACTCCCGTGTCAACCGCTCAATTGAGGGAACTGGCCTGGGACTTGCCATTACCAAAAAACTTACGGACCTTATGGAAGGCGGCATCGAGGTTCAAAGCGAGTACGGAGTGGGGAGCACGTTTAAGGTGTGGCTGCCTCAGACGGTAGCGGACCCCACGCCCATTGGAGCCGAACTCAGCGCGCGGCTGGCCGCCCTTCAGTTTGACACGGAGCACAAAGGAAGTCATGAGAGCATGAGTCGCGCGGTTTTAGCGCCTCAAACCAACATCCTGGTAGCAGACGATGTCCCCACCAATCTTGAAGTCGTAAAAGGGCTTTTGGAACCCTATGGCATCAACGTTGACTGCGTTTCTCGCGGAGCCCTTGCCGTCGAAGCCATTCGCGAAGGGACAAAACACTACGACCTGATATTTATGGACCACATGATGCCCGAAATGGATGGTGTGGAGGCAACGCGCATCATCCGCAATGAGATAAACAGCGACTACGCGCGCAACATTCCCATCGTGGCACTCACAGCAAACGCCACGGCAGGAGCAGCAGAGATGTTTTTGGCTAACGGCTTTGACGCCTTTGTCTCAAAACCCATCGACCTAAAATCCCTCGACGATGTCCTCAACCGCTTTGTAGGCAGGAGAAGTACCGATTGATTAGTGCTCTTTGGCGAGGGTCAGGGCTAGTTTGAGGCGGCTGG
>JAISFJ010000112.1 GCA_031263665.1 Coriobacteriales bacterium | reverse complement strand
CGAATATACTCACTCACGGCTTCGGCCACCCCCGGCGGCTTGGGCCAGGTGGTCGAGCTGTTGTCCAAATAAGTTTTCGCCTCCATGCGCGCTCCCTTCAACATCTCCCCAGCAATTGTCATGGGGTATTAATTCCCCTCCCTCGAAGGGGAATTAACACCCCATGACCTGTAACACCAATCCTCGTGAGTCAGAAGGATAGTGAGTGTGACTGGTAGACATTTCCTGTTCATGATACTATAAGACGAGTTGCTTTAATAGAGTGAATCTACTAGTGCTTGTACCATCGAGTTGCTAAAGGAACGCTGGAAAGGAGTTGCCATGCCTGTTACGTATAAGGAATTTGCCGAAAGTTATCTTGAGTTTAACATTCCCCCCTTCGCCGATACGCTTGCCAAAACTGACTCCGTTTTTGGGAAAACCAACGGGAAGCTCACGACCATGCAGGTCAATGTTGGCTATGCCTGTAATTTTAGTTGCACGCATTGCTTTTTGGAGTCGTCGCCTGAGCGCACCGAGATAATGAGCAAGCAGACGATGGAGGATTGCCTGACGGTCTTTGCGGAAAACGGCTTTGAGACCCTCGACATTACCGGTGGCGCTCCCGAACTCAACCCCCATTTGGAATGGTTTATCGAAGAAGGCGTAAAACTCGGCAAGGTCATGGTGCGCAGTAACGCCGCGCTTCTCACTACCCCCGCCTACCAACACCTCATTGAGGTATTTAGGTACAACGAGGTGACGGTTGTTGTCTCTTTGCCCTGCTACACCAAAGAAAATGTCGATTCGCAACGGGGAACGGATAACTTTGAGAAGGTGATTGCCGGCATCGAAGCGCTTAATGCGGTGGGCTACGGCACCGACCCCGTACTTGAACTCAATCTCGTCTACAACCCGCTCGGCGGTTTTTTGCCCGGCTCACAATGCGGACTCGAGGCCGACTATCGACGCATTCTCGGCGAAGAGCACAACATCGCCTTCAACAACCTCTTCTGCCTGGCGAACACGCCTATGGGACGATTTCGCACCATGCTCGAAAGCAAGGGTGAACTCGGCGAATACCTCACGCTCATCTATGAGAACTATAATCCCGATACGCTGCCGAGCATGATGTGCCGCAATCAACTCAATGTCGATTACGACGGCGGGCTCTATGACTGTGAGATGAACCATGTCATCGGATTGCCCATCAACGACAAATACCACCGCATTTCCGACCTCAAAGGACACAAGCTCGAGCAACGCGACATACGTCTGAACGGCGGCTGCTACGTCTGCACGGCCGGCTCAGGCTCAAGTTGCGGGGGTGCCCTCGTTTAGCGGATTAGCGCCCGGCCAAAAGCAGACCGTAGGTGATGGCATCTACCAGGGCGTCCCAGGAGGCCTCGATGATGTTGTCGCTCACGCCAACGGTTCCCCAACTCGATTGCCCGTCGCTCGTCTCAATCAACACACGGGTGACCGCGCCGGTGCCGATGCTTTCATCAAGAACACGTACTTTGTAGTCGGTGAGCTCAAAAGACTCAACCTGCGGATAGAAGCGCTGGATGGCCAGGCGAAGCGCCGCGTCAAGAGCGTTTACGGGGCCGTTGCCCTCGCCGGTCGCGACGTGTCGTTTGCCGCCGACCATAAGCTTGATAGTCGCCTCACTCATAACGCGACCGTCCTCACGTTTTTCGGCTATCACGCGAAACGACTCAAGAGTAAAACAGGTGACCATCTCCCCCATCTGCGCGCGGAGAAGCAGGGCAAACGATGCGTCCGCCACCTCGTAGGAATAACCCTTTGACTCGCGAAGCTTAATCGTGTCGAGCAGGCTTTGAACCCGCTGTTCGTCATCCGGAAAATCAAGGCCCATTTCGCGCCCCTTTGCGACCAAAGACGCCTTTCCGGCAAGTTCGCTTATCACAATGTGAGCAAAATTTCCTACCGTGGCGGGGTCGATGTGCTCGTAGGAATGCCGGTGGCGCAGCGTCGCGCTCGCGTGGATGCCACCTTTGTGAGAAAACGCGCTTTGCCCAACATAGGGAAGATGAGCGTCCAAGGCGACATTAAAGGTCTCGGCGACAAGATGAGCCGTCGAGGTGAGCTGGGCCAGTTGCTCGGCGCTTACCACGTCAAGACCCATCTTGAGCTTCATGTTTGCTATTATAGTAAGCAGATTTGCATTGCCGACCCTCTCGCCAAAACCGTTAATGGTTCCCTGTACCTGAGTCGCTCCCGCCAAAACGGCCTCCAGTGAGTTTGCCACCGCACATCCGCTGTCGTCATGGGCGTGGATACCCACCGCCACACCGATGCCAGCGCGCTTGAGGGCCTCAAGCGTTGAGGCGGTTATCTCGTAGACCTCGTGGGGTAGCGAGCCGCCGTTTGTGTCGCAAAGCACGAGCACTTCGGCTCCCGCGCGCCCCGCAGCCAAGAGAGAGGCAAGCGCGTAGTCGGAGTTGTCCTTGTATCCGTCAAAAAAATGCTCGGCATCAAAAAAGACGCGTTTGTTTGCCTGCACCAAGTAGCGAACAGACAGCTCGACCATCCTCAGATTTTCATCGCCACTCGCCCCAAGCGCCTCGGACGCCTGCAACTCCCAGGCCTTGCCGACCAAAGTGACAACAGGAGCAGGACAGGTCGCAAGCGCGCGCAGGCCTTCATCTTCTTCCGGAATCGCACCCTTGCGAAGGGTTGTTCCGAAGGCACTGATGGTCGCCTGCTCAAGTTTGGGCTCAAGCGCGGTCATTTGTTGATAAAAAGCGCTGTCCGTCGGATTTGACGCAGGAAAGCCTCCCTCGATATAGGCGATACCCAGCGCGTCGAGCCGTGCCGCTATGCGCAACTTATCCTCAACGGTGAGGTTCACGCCCTCCCGCTGCTCGCCGTCGCGCAGTGTTGTGTCATAGAGCGCTATCACGGGTTGCTTAACATCTCCCCCAAAAAACGATGGGTGCTCATCGTCTCTCTATCTCTTTATCTCTCTATCTCTTTATCGCTCTATCTCTTTATCGCTCTAAACCTCATCGAGCCACGCAAAATATTCGGGCGCGCGACCGGCAACCA
>JAISFJ010000092.1 GCA_031263665.1 Coriobacteriales bacterium | reverse complement strand
TGGATTCGAGCCTGAACACGGTGGGCGCAGGTGGTGGCGCAACCGATACAGGCGGGAGCGCAACCGATACCGTCGCCGCCGATGCCGATGTGATAAGTGATTGTTCCAAACACTTTGCGCGAAGGAGATGGCAACAGTGAAGAGAAAGACGATGAAGGGGCAGGAAGCGACGATGAAGGACCTGCCTTTGGGCGAAGCGTTCGGCGCCGTTGATGAAGGTTTTTTGCGGGCCGTGACTCATGCGTTGGACGTAGTCGAAAAGCAACCGAGTGAAACCGTGACTTTCGCCGTGTGGCATCGTCGTTGGGTGAGGCTTGCCGTCGCGGTGGCGCTGGCATGTGGATTATTGGTAGCGGGCTTAGCAGTCGCGGATGAGTATCGTCGTGGCGTACTCGACTTCTTCTCAGGCGGTGGCGGTGCGAGTGCGGACGGAGGCGCGATAAAAACTGACGAGGCGGCCGAACTTTTGGTAGACGTATCTGGTGGCGAGTCGGCACAGACAGACTGGGCGACCTTTGAGGTGGGTGAATATCTGTATGACGGCAGGTGGCTTTTTGTGACGGTGAACATCACCGCGGTAAGCGAAGACATTCTGTTGCTCACGCCTGGCTATGGTGGGGCAAGCCATCCCGTACAGGACATGGCGGCCATGAAACCCTATTATGCGACGGAGCAACAAAGCATTGTGGAATATGTCGCAATCCACGGACTTGAGGTCTATAGGGTCGACTTTGATGGTGGTCCGCCCGTCGACCGATTCGACGGTAGCATGAGCGGTGCTAGTGTGATGCAGTCATGGGATGACGTGGGGAAGCTCACTCTAATGGTCGAGGTACCCCTTGAGCCGGGCCAGACAGAGGCAACGCTGCGATTTGATATGTGTCCGGTTGACCTTGAGGCGGTTGGGCCCTCCGCCTTGGCCGAGAAGGCATCCGGAACGCTTCCAACAGAAGAGGAGACTGTTGTGAGAGAAAACGGCGCCGAGTATACGGCGTCAGACGATTTGGTAGATGACCAGGCGGCAAGGCAGACGGTGGTTCTGACGCTGAATATCGACATGGCTTATGAGGCGACAGTCCTGGGCTTGGCTGAGCCGGTTGTGTTTGATGAGTACGGCATCACAATTGACGAAGTGCGTCTGACGCTCACCCCTTTGGCGAGCTATCTGATGGTATGCGGAACAGTGGATGATGAGAGCTGCCTGATGGCAGACAGCAGCCCATCAAAAGTGGCGGCCCCGGCAGCTCTCATAGGCCTTGATTCAGGCGAAGAATCTCAGACGATAGGATACGACATAGACGGAAACGGCAGATATAGAGCGGAGGCAAAGCTCCCTGTATTCAACGAATCTTTGCACGAGGTGACTTTGACCCTTTGTTACGACGAGGAATCCTATCCATCAGACCTCTATCCTCACGCAACATCCCGACAACCAGAAACCCACACCCTGCCACTCACCAACACCCAGTTATGACTCTTTCGACTTCGGCATGAGCAGGAGGAAGGCAAGGCCCAGGACAAAGAGCAGGGTGATGGAGAGGATGCCCCAGTTTGCGCTGCCGGTCAGCACGGTGAAGGCGCTCATAAGGAGGGTGCCGAGGATGGCCGCGTACTTGCCAAAGATGTCGTAGAAGCCGTAGTACTCGTTGGCGTGCTTTAGTGGGATGAGCTTGCCAAAGTACGAGCGGGACAGTGCCTGAACGCCTCCCTGAAAAAGTCCGACGGCGATGGCGAGTATCCAGAACTCGGTGGCGGTTTTGAGGAAGAAGGCGGCGTAGAGCGTGATGAGCGCGTAGGCGATGACGGCCACCGTGAGCATGACGCGCGCGCCGATGCGCCGTGCCAGTTTGCCAAACAGCAGCGCCGAAGGAAAGGCGACCACCTGCGTTGCCACCAGCGCCAACACGAGCTGCGTAGAGTCGATACCAAGCTCCGTTCCAAAGCTCGTTGCCATCTTGATAATGGTGTGCACTCCGTCGATATAGCAGAAGAAGGCGAGCAGGAAAAACAGCAGTTTCTTGTTGGCGATGATATCTTTTACCGTCTTGCCGAGGCCGACGAAGGTCTTTCTGATGGTGTGCGCCTCAGCTGGCTTAAAGTGTGTTTGGTGGACGTTTTTAATCAGCGGGATTGCGAAGGCGAGCCACCAGATTGCGGTGATGAGGAAGCTGAGTTTGATGGCCAGGGCACTCTCAACACCGATGATTTTTCCGCCGAAAATCAAAGCGATGCAGGTCAGGAAGGGTATGAGCGAGCCGATATAGCCCCAGGCGTAGCCCTTCGATGAGACGGAATCGAAGTTTTCCGTTTCCGTCGCGTCGACAAGAAAGGCGTCGTAAAACACCATCGACGAGTTCAGGCCGACTGCCGCGACGACATAGATGATGAGAAAGGGGAGCGCCGCTGTGGGGATGCCGAGGGCCGCGCAACCGACGACGCCTGTCGCGACCGCACCGATGAAGAAGCGTTTTTTGTTCTTGCGATAGTCGGCCAGAGAGCCGAGAAAAGGCATGAGTAAAGCGACAATCAGCGAGACGACGGTCTCCGTCAGGCCCCACGCGACGACCACCGAGCCTGCCGATAGCCCCGCGTAGTAGATGGGTATGACCGCTGACGCGAGCATCCAGAAGGCCGAGTTGCCCACGTCGTAGAGTACCCAGCTCCATTCCCGTTTGTTCATTCGATTACGTATGGTCATGATTTTCCATTCGTTTTGTTTACTCCGGCTTTGCCCACCGCAGTTGCCCATCGCAGCCTATCTGCCGTAGTCTGCCCGTTTGCCATAACTTGTCCCTTTCTACGATAGACGATTGTGCGTGAGAGTGAAACAATAGGAGCGAAATAAACCAACTACGGTTTCTGCTCCAACCGAAGCGCGATGCGCACTATAGTAACGTAAGGCATGACCATAAAGGAGGCCGCAATGCCTGCCCTGTTAACACATAACTACTTTGGCGAAGATGTCTTGGAGAGGTGTCCCTGGCTGGACTCTACTTTTGATACTCCAGAATTGCGGGAGGTTTTTCTTCTCGGCAATCAGGGGCCCGACCCTTTTTTCTATACCCTGTTGAGCCGCCATATCGTGAAGAACAAGAAGTTTGGCTCGCTCATGCACCGCGAAAAAGTCGCCGAGACCATTGAGGCTTTTCGGCGGCTCGCCAACAGCTGCCCCGATTATTCCGGCTGTGTGCTCAGGGCGTATCTCCTGGGCTTCATCTGCCACTTTACGCTCGACAGCATCATGCACCCCTTTGTGTACGCGCAGCAATACGCTTTGTGCGACGCGGGCGCCAGAGGGCTCGACCGGCGTGATGGCTCCACCGTGCACGGGCAGATTGAGGCAACGCTCGACATGATGCTGCTGCGCCGGCGTCGCGGCAGGGGGATTCGCGAATACGACTACACCCGCGATGTACTCAAGGTGGATGAGGATGCGCTTTTGCTGCTCGACGCGGCATACGAGGCGCTCGCTCACGAGGTTTATGCCATTGATTTACCGGCGGGTTCTTTCTCGCGAGGCGTACACGATATGCGCCTGACCATCAGGCTGCTGTACTCGCCCCGGGGCATCAAGCGCTGGCTCATCGGCAGGGTCGAGCGCCTGTTCCGTCGCCACAGCTTTGCCCAAGCCATGTCACCGCGCAACGATGTGGGAGTAAGCTGCGATTTTGATAACCGTGAGCAAAATGTGTGGAAACATCCCTTTGTAGAAGATTTCACCGATGGGCTTTCTTGGGCCAGCTTTGATGAGCTGTACGCAGAAGCGCTGGATGCGGCCCCCAACAACATCACCGCCCTTCTGGACAAAAAACCCGCCCTCACCATCACCAACACCCTCAATTTCCAAGGCGCCCCTTGCCCATGACATGAGGCGCCCCGGTCGGATTGAGTGAGAACGACCAACCCCGGCCGCCCTGCTTCTTTTGCAAGGGCAACCGGGGTGATTTGAGTTACAGGCCAAGATATTCGAAGGCCTTGCGTGTCGCGACTCGGGCGCCATTGATGCCGCTGCTACTGCAAGTGCCAGGCACATTGATGGTGTAGATGTCTCTGTAGAGCATATTGCCATCGGTGCCAACTGCGTAGAGCCCCGGTATCGGTTCCCATTCAGGTGTAACAACCTCGTAGTTACGATTGGTTCCGATGCCGCCTATCGTCATGAGTATTTCAGCTGTGATTCGTCCAACATAAAAGGGAGGAGTCGCAATTCGCCACATCATTTTTGGGTCTTTGCCGTATTCTCTGTCATCTCCCAGGTCGCATGACTCATTGTAATAATCTACGGTGGCAGTAAGGGTGTCGGCGGGAATGCCAGCTTTTTGCGCAACATCGGCAATGGTGTCAGCCGACCAGAAACTGTCAGCTTCATTGGTCTGGAGAGCCTGAGCGAATATATCGAGCCCTTCAGTGTGGTCGATGTTCTTTGAGGCGCACCAGGTTTCGAAGACTTCACTGTCAAACACCATGTAGGTCATTTTATGATTCCACATGGGAACGGTTTGGAGCTCAAAGTTTACCGCGGCGAGGTTTTCGTCAACAAATCGCTCTGAATCCTGATTGACCCACAAAAATGGTCCTCCCTGTCCCATGCCAACGCAACCATTTATGGGGTCGATGGGGACTTCATGAGGAAGTGCGAGGATGATATTATTCGTATTGAAGGTGGTCCACTCGATGGTGTCCCACGCACCCGCCTCCATGGAGGACTTGTAACCAAAGCCGTCATGACCAGGTGTTCCAATCTGGTAGATATTGTCTTTTCTGTATCCGATTTTTGAAACGAGGTCATTATCGTCCGCAAATCCCCCCGTAGCGAGAATAACGGCCTTCGTATTAACAAGAATGTCGCCCTCGCTGGTCTGCGCGTAGACTCCTGTGACCTTTCCTGCATCCATGACGAGTTTAGTGGCTTTCGTATCGGTCAGCACATTTACGCCGAGTTCACTCAGCTTCTGTTCCATCGCCGGGACATAGGCCGTCGAGCCTTTCCCACCTTCAAACCAGTGGAAGGTCGGCTTGCCGTCAGGCGTACCATAGGATTCGACTCTACCGTCAAACTTTACGCCGCAGTCGAGAAGCCACGCAAAGTTGTCGGCAGAGGCGAGGATAAAGTCCTTCCAGAGCAGCCCGTTTGACCGCCATTGTGAGCCTGCAAGTTCGGTACTCAGGAGGTCTTTGAGTTCCAGCTCTATACCGAGTTCCTTCTGAAAACTTGTTCCCATGCCAAAGGTCCCCTCTACACCTCCGCCGTTACCCCCAAGCGTGCCACCGCTTTCCATGAGATACACATCCTTGCCGATTTGCCCGGCCTGCACGGCGGCAGCCAACCCCGTGATACCACCTCCAACAATGAGTACGCTTGCGTCATAGGTCGCGACAACCGATTCGGGGATTCCACTCGTCTCATCGCTGGGTGCTTGACTCGATGGCTCGCCCTCCGCGTTCGGGCCGCAGGCCGATAGCGCACTCAGTGTGCCGGCAGCTGCGATTCCGGTGACAGCTCCTTTGAGAAAAGTCCTTCGGTTCATTCCGATTTCCCTGTTTTGCTTCATTTTTGTTCCTCTCTTTCTTGTCGTGTCCTGTCAACCCTTGTGATTGACAGTCTGTTGGAGAATGACTACCGTATTGGTCGTGCCTCCCTTCTTTACCCTAGCTTTACTGGTAGAACACCACAATCTACGAAACAGGTAATTGATGACGCAATATCCAAAAGACAGTTATCCAAAACGGGTATATGAATGGGTAACGCGAATCATTAATGCGAGCAACAATTTCTCGGCGGAGGGCTCTTCGCCTCATCGCTATCTGATTCACTGTCTCGGATTTGGGTCATTTTGGGCCTGGAATTTTTGCATGTTTTGGAGTGAACTTGTCACGGGACGGCCTCACGATTTTTTCTCAGGTGGGGTGTTACGCGTCGAAAGCCTTATCGCTATTGTTGTCACTCTTTTGATTTTCTATTCTTTCTCTCGCCTGCTTTTATCAAAAGTAAGATTTATTGCCGTTGTTGCCGCGATTGTTGCTATGGCTGGAACAGTGCTTTCTTCTACATCGGTGACGCTTCCACACTCAACGACGCTCGGCTTCGTGCTTGTCGGCTCGGCTTACGCTATGCAGGAACTGCTATGGAGTAGATGCTATGACCGAATACTCCAAAAGGATGCTTGGAAGATTACCGTCCCGGGTTCCATGCTGGCGGGTAT
>JAISFJ010000068.1 GCA_031263665.1 Coriobacteriales bacterium | reverse complement strand
TGATAAAGGGACGTATAATCTGTCACCTCAGTTCCCTTTCGAAACCGCACCACCATGACCAACTACGGTGACCTCAACGCCAACTGAAAGTAACACCCCCCTGTGCTCCTACACCCCACTGTCATCTTGTGCTCACTCGTACAGCACCCCAAACAGTGCCAGCAAGCCTCTCATCGCACATACCCCCTAATGGTGCGTCAAAATCATGTGGTGCCCCCGAGATGATTCGAACATCCGACTCATGGTTTAGGAAACCATAGCTCTATCCCCTGAGCTACGGGGGCATACCTGTCATTTTATCACAGGGGCACAGAGGACACGTCTTGGTAACTGCGTGCCAGTTCCGCGATGGTGACGCTGTCAACATAGCTGTCGATTACGTCGCGCAGTCCTACCCAAAAGCGCGCGGTTTCGCAGAGTGATTGCCGGGGGCAGGCATCGAGGTCGGGGTCGATGCAGGCTGTCGCCAGAACTCCGCCGTCGGCAGCCCGCATGATGTCACCCGCGCTAATCAAGGTCGCCTCGCGCGTGAGCAGGTAGCCGCCCTGTGCCCCGCGCACGCTTTGCAGGTATCCTCCGCGCGTGAGCGCCTTGGCGAGTTGTTCGAGGTACTTGAGCGAAATATCTTGCCTGAACGCCACTTCACGCAAGGGCACAGGACCCTCGTCCTGGTGTTGGGCGATGTCGATGATAAGGTGCAGCGAATACCGTGCTTTTGACGAGGTTTTCATCAGTAATCTTCTTCTGTTTCCTCGTCCTCGTGGATGTCGCTTTTCGGCTTTTTGAGGCCTTCGATGACGATGTTGTTCTTCTCCGCGTAATCCCAAAGCGCCGCGTGGATGGCTTCCTCGGCCAAAAGCGAGCAGTGCACCTTGATGGGTGGCAGGCCGTCAAGCGCTTCACAGACGGCTTTGTTGGTCACCGCGAGGGCTTCCTGGACGGTTTTTCCCTTTACGAGTTCGGTCGCCATGCTGCTTGTCGCGACGGCGGCTGCACAGCCAAAGGTCTTAAATTTCACGTCACGGATAATGCCTGTCTTGTCTATATCAAAATATACTCGCATGATGTCACCGCATTGCGCGTTGCCTACGGTGCCCACCCCGCTTGGGTCGTCGATTTCGCCCATGTTACGGGGGTTGGTGAAGTGTTCCATGACTTTTTCTGAGTAGGCCATTATGTCTCCTTTACTCTCTCGCACTCTCCTGTGCTTTCCGGTACCCCATATCCTCCGCGCCCTGCTTGTGCCGCCCCACCTTTGCGTCTCTGCTGCGCCTCCATCGTGCTTGTGCCTCCATCGTGCTTGCGCCTCCGTTGTGCTTGCGCCTCCATCGTACTTGCGGTCGCCTCGCCTCCGCCCACCTTTGCGTCGCCGCCGTGCTGTGCCCTTTACCGCACCGCGGAAAGCGCTTTCTTGCCTTGGGTAAAATCCTCAAACAGCGGGCTCATGTCTCGGAGTCGCTTCACAACTTCTTTGATGGCCTCAACGGTGTAATCGATGTCTGCGCGCGTGGTTTCTTCGCTGAGTGTCAGGCGGAGCGAGCCGTGCGCTATCTCGTGTGGCAGACCGATGGCCAAAAGTACGTGGCTTGGGTCGAGTGAGCCGGACGCGCAGGCAGACCCGCTGGAGCCGAGTACGCCTTTCTGCTCAAGTGTGAGAAGCAGCGACTCGCCCTCGACAAACTCAAAGCTAAAGTTCGCGTTGTTAGGCAGCCTGAGCGTGCGGTGTCCATTCAGACGTACGTGGTCGACTTCGGCCAGCACGCGGTCGATGAGGTGGTCGCGCAGTTCCTGCTCGTGAGCGACGCGTTCATCAAAGCGCTCCATGCAAATGTCGAGCGCCTGAGCCATGCCCATGATGGAGGGCACGTTTTCGGTTCCCGCACGCCGCTTGCGTTCCTGAGCGCCGCCGTGCAAAAACGAGCGAGTCTTTACGCCCTTTCTCACATAGAGCAGTCCTACGCCTTTGGGGCCATGGAACTTATGCGCCGAAGCGGAGAGCATGTCCACATCGAGCGCCTCCACATCGATGGGCACGTGCGCCACCGCCTGCACCGCGTCGGTATGAAACAACGCGCCGCGCTCGTGCGCAATGGCCGCGAGTTCGGCGATGGGTTGGATGGTGCCAATCTCGTTGTTGGCAAATATTATCGAAACAAGGGTCGTATCCTCGCGAATTGCGGACGCAAGTTCGGCGGGAGCGATAAGGCCATCCGTGTCCACCGGAAGGTACGTAAGCTCAAAACCCTGTTTTTCGAGCCACTCAGCCGAGTGCGAAATCGCGTGGTGCTCAATGGATGAGGTGATGATGTGCTTGCCCTTATGCGCGTATGCTTCGGCGGTCGCTTTAAGCGCCCAATTGTCGCTTTCGGTGCCGCAGGATGTGAAATAGATGTCCTGCGCCTGAGCGTTTAAGTGCGTGGCAATACGGGCGCGGGCGTCGGTGATGGCGGCCTTGGTGCTTTGGCCAAACTCATACAGCGACGAGGGGTTGCCGTACTGCTCGGTAAAATAGGGAAGCATGGTCTTTACCACTTCGGGAAACACCGCGGTGGTTGCTGCGTTGTCAAGATAGATTTGACGGAGCATCTTCTTGTCCTTTCGCTCAAGTCTTTTCAGGTTACGGTGCGTCGCGTTACAGTGTGCCGGCGGCGCGGGCGGCTTCGACTTCTTCTAAGGCTTCTCGTGGCGTGGCTTCGCAGCTGCCATCTCCCCATTTGAGCACTTCGATGGGGTCGCCGACTTTTACGGTTCCCTCTTTGCGCACGACGCTGAAGATGCCTTCGCGGGGAAAAATGCAGTCGCCGGCGAGATGGTAGATGGCGCATCGAGTGTGGCAGACCTTGCCAATTTGGCTGATTTCGACCTCCGTGTTGCCCACGCGCAAAAGCGTCCCGACGGGGATGGAGGGCAAATCGATACCCTCAGTGGTGATGTTTTCGGCAAAGTCGCCTTCTTTTACGTCGAGGCCCATGCCGCGGGCTTTTTCGATGGATTCCTCGGCAAGAAAGGACACCTGTCGATGCCAGTCGCCGGCATGAGCGTCACCTTCGACACCCGAGCGAACAGAGATACGCGCCGCACCGCTTTCGAGAGGGGTCTTGCGCGTACCCTTTCTTGCGGAGACGTTAACAGAGGTCACTATCCCCCGCCTGCCACCCGCCTGCCGCACACGCTCCCGGTCGCCCCCCCGGTCATTTTGCTTGTTTGTCGTAACTGTCATCAACATACCTGCCTTTCTCAGGAAAGCACAGTATAGAACAATCCGTATTCAATTCCTAGAGGATTACTATGGATTGTTCCCTTTGTTTCCTTTTTGACGTGTTTTCGCGCTCTTTGCCGCGCTTGGCAGTCATCATTTGTTTTGCGTGGTTTGCTGTCTCGCTGTCTCGCCCCTCGCTCCTGCATACGACTTGGCAATCGGTGCTTCTTTTGGGCTTTCCTCGTGATACTATGGGAGGGGTAGGAAGTTTGGAGGGGAGTCGAGCAGGT
>JAISFJ010000058.1 GCA_031263665.1 Coriobacteriales bacterium | reverse complement strand
TGTTTGCGAAGTCGCGCTGAAAAGCGAGCGACTCGCTCTGTCTCAGCTCCGTCCCTCTGTCCCACGACGGCGGATGGCACCGGCTCCGAGGGCGGCGAGTGTCAAGGCCGTGGCGGCGAGGACGAGGGATGAGGTGAGGCGCCGCCGTCTAAAGGCTCAAGCGCCAAAGCCTCGGTGCTCTCAAAAGACACAAGAGAGCCCCAGCTTCCCAAGGTCGCCGCCATGAGCAAGATTGCGAGTGCAAAGGACGCCGCCTTTGTCAGCATCAGCGTATACGTATGTGTCCTGTTCCTGGTGTGCCTTGTCCGTGCCTTGATTCTTGATGCGTTACATGCGGTACCTGCGTCGTTTAAGTGTCGTTTGTCCCTCATGCCCATGCTCCCTTGTCGAGGGGAAGTGCCATTACCTGCGCCTTTATATACGCAAGCGTGTGGCACCATACGTTCTCAGCCATCATAACAGACCTCAAAGACGCTGGGAAGGAATACGCGCGTGGCGTAATGTGTCCTTGCTCTTGTTAAATTGGGCTGCAACGTATATCGTTGTTAGTACACATCGGGAGGTCTTCTCCTTTTCTCGTCTTTCAGCCGTTACCCCATGGAAGTTGCGAGGGAAGCCTCCGCATAGGATATAGTAATGCGCACGGTACATAAGGGGTGGATTGGAGGAGCTGGTCATGGCAATCTCAGGGCCTGCTTCAAAAGCAAACTCACCGTCGGCGTGGGGTCTTCTCAGAAGCAAAATTCCCGACGAATATCGAGAGCGTTTTGAATACGAGCGCCTTAATGTGAACACCACGCGTATGTTTGCTTTTTCGCTGTTCATCGTCGTTTTTCAGATACTGCTTCAGATTGTTAACATCCTCTTTCCGCAAAAACTGGGCGACGGTATGCCCGTTCCCCTGGATTTTTACATCTCTACCTCCCTTGGAATTCTCATCGCGAGCATCGTGTTTTCCCTCCTGCTTAACCGCGCCCGAAAAGGAAGTATAAAAAACAGGCGCCTCCAGGCGGCATTGGTGCAGACGTCCCTTTATCTGTTCTCGATGATGCAGCTCGTGTTTTGTACCGCGAATATCTTGTCCAATCAGGGTATCAACAGCTATTTCCTTTTCGTCGTGATGTTTTCTATGATTCCTGTTCTGCCGCGCAAACAGAGCCTTATCACCATTCTTGGGGGTTTTCTCTACATCTTCATCCTCATCATCGCGTGCAACGGACTCAGCGGCGTCGCCATAGACCCCATAACGGGTGCGAGCACCACGTGGACCATCAGGTCGCTCGAAATCGCGTTTTATGCCGACGTACGGGCGGTTTTCTTTGTCGTGACGGGTATCTCGATTTTTGTCTCGCTCCTTCTCTACAACCTCTACGTCACCAATTTTTTGAAGAGTATCGAGCTTGAGCACCAAAACGCAAATCTCGAGGAACTCATCCACGAAAGAACACTTGAGCTTGAAGAAAAGACCCACGCGGCACAAATAGCTTCTCGGGCAAAGAGTCGATTTCTTGCCAGCATGAGCCACGAACTTCGCACGCCCATGAACGCCATCATGGGCATGGCGCGCATCGTGAAATCGGCGAAAACTCCTGAGAAGCGAGAGCTGGCCGCAGACAAAATCATCTCCGCATCCACGTATCTTTTGGGGATACTCAACGACATCTTGGATATGTCAAACATCGAATCCGGGGAGCTCTCGCTTGAATCCGAACGCTTTGCGCTGAAGAAAAGTCTTCTCCAGGTGGTAGACGTGTTCACGCAGCGAGCCTCCGAAAAGGCGCAGACCTTTGAAAGCAACATCGAAACACTGGAGGAATGCGCGGTCATCGGGGACAAACTCAGGGTCAAACAGCTGCTCTTTAACCTCTTGGATAACGCCATCAAGTACACACCCGAGGACGGCTCAATCAAGCTGCTGGTAAAACCGAGTTTTGAGGATGAGCACAGATTGGAGCTGAAGTTTTTTGTCCGCGATAATGGTATCGGGATTGCCCCTGAGGACATCGAGCGGCTCTTTGTCGTATTCGAACAGGGGAAAAGTGACAGGATGCAGCACGTCGGTGCAGGCCTTGGCCTTGCCATCAGCAAAAACCTCGTGAACATGATGGGCGGCAACCTCGCCGTTGAAAGCGTGGTGGGAGAAGGCTCGACTTTCTCCTTCACCCTCAGTTTTGAAAAAGCCACCATCGATACGGATGCGGACGCGTTAGCGACAGTACCCGACCTCAGTGGAAGGCGAATACTTTCCGCCGAGGATATAGAGACCAACAGGGTCATCATAGAAGAGCTGCTCTCGGAGACAAACGCCAGTGTTGAACACGCGAAAGACGGGCTCGAAGCCGTAAAGATGTTTGAGGATTCTCCCGAAGGCTACTACGACATCATCTTGTTGGATTTGCTCATGCCGCATATGGATGGCTTTGAAGCCGCCCTCACAATCCGCGGCCTGAACAGAGCAGACGCCCCCAAAATCCCAATGTACGCCATATCCGCCAACGCCTACCCCGAAGACGTGCAGAAATCCCTCGACGCAGGCATGAACGGCCACATCGCCAAACCCGTAGACCACACCACCCTCATGCGCACACTAAACAAAGAACTGGGACAGTAGGGACGGGGGCACGTCAAAAGTTGTCAAGGCGCACATCCCCCTGACACCCTTGGATATGGTAGGCATAACATCCCTTTCTCACAAAATCCAAGGAAGTCCAGCATCGCGTATCGTGTGTCGCAGAAGTCTGTCCTGGACACACCTGCAAGGCGTGCTCTCTAAGTTTGCCAGTTTGCGAAGTTGGGAATAAGCATGCGGCGTGCGACACACGATTTTTGGCACTTCTTTGGGATTTGCTACAATGAGTTTTACGGTGAGCAGGAGTGAATCGGAAGAAAGCGAAAGCGAGGTAGGATGGTTTCGGTTGGGGATAGTGATTTTCAGGGTGTAATCGATGGGCTCCGGGCTGAGTTTGGCTTCGACTTCATTGCGCTTTCGCTCATTGCGGCAACGGAACAGCCGGTACTTACCTGGCAATACGCTTCGGGAAACCTCAACAACCGCTATAAGCGTATCGTGTTGGCATCGGGACGCGGTATCGCCGGAATCATTTACAAAACAGGCAGGGCTTTACTCCTTGCCGACGTAAATCGCGAAATCCCTGCTGATGAAATGCGCGAGTACCCCATCATCATCGCCGAAGGCTTAGGGAGTCTGGCCGCTGTACCCCTGTGGAAAGGCGACGACATACGGGGAATTTTGCTGGCGGGCTTCCGTTACGTAAACGGCGTTGACGACATGCTTCTCCAAAAGCTCATCGAATATCTGCCCCAGAAGTTTTCTGCCTATTCGGTCGATGCGGTACAAACAGGACAAACAGGAAGCCGTATCGAGCGAGCCGATGATGAGCGCCCTGTCTATGAGCTTATGACGCATCGAGTGTTAGAGGCCCAAGAAATGGAGCGTCGGCGTATCTCGCGTGAACTTCATGACGGCCTTGCTCAGGAAATTCTCGGCGTGCAGATGATTTTACGGGAGAGCAAATACCTTGATTCCGCCGAAGAAAAAGACTGGCACGTCACGCGCGCGATTGAGAGCCTGAACAGCATCTTGGATGAAGTGAGGCGGATGGCGGTTGAGCTGCGCCCTTCTTCGCTCGATAATCTGGGGCTTACCGCCACCCTTGCGGCCCATACAGCATGGGTGAGCAACTCTTTTGGTGTGCGAGTCCAGTTTGAGAGCGACATC
>JAISFJ010000047.1 GCA_031263665.1 Coriobacteriales bacterium | reverse complement strand
GTGTTTGCCCAGGAGAAAAGCGACGCAGCGATTGCCATAATACGACCAGCCCAATATGGTCGAAATCGAGAACAGGGCAAGCCCCACCACCAGTATCCATTTGCCCACAAACGGTATCGAGTTGAAGGCGGTGTGCGCGAGGTTTCCTCCGGTCGCAATGTCTTTTGCGGCAAGAGCCGCTTGCAGCTCAGGGTGGCCTATAAGCGTTGAGACAAGAACGAGGCCGGTGAGCAGACAGATGATGACCGTATCCCAAAAGGTGCCTGTCATCGAGACGAGCGCCTGACGAGCGGGATTACGTGTGGCCGCGGCAGAGGCAACGATGGGCGCGGAACCCAAGCCCGACTCGTTGGAGAACAATCCGCGCGCGGCTCCGAAGCGCAAAGCCGCCGCCAAACCACCGCCGACCGCACCGCCGAAGGCCGCCTCAGGACTGAACGCGCTCACGCAGATAAGCTGAATGGCCGACCAGACAAATCCTCCGTTGAGGCACAAAATGATGATACAACCGACCACATAAAATACCGCCATAAACGGAACGAGTATCTCGCAAACCCGAGAAATAGCACGTACGCCACCAAAAATGACGAGGCTGATAATGACGACAATAACAACCCCGATGGCCCAGCTTGGAACCGCCGGAAAGCTCGTTGTGATAACGTCCGCGGTCGCGCTCGCCTGTACGGCCGCACCAATCCCAAAAGAAGCGATTGCGGCAAAGAGCGCAAAGAGCACCGCCCCTAAAGCCGCCCACCAGGGAGTATGGCCATCCTTCTCAAAATGTCGTCTCCACGCGTACATGGCACCGCCGAGCATGTTGCCCTTATGGTCTTTAACGCGATATTTGACCGCTATATAGGTCTCCGCGTATTTGGTCGCGATGCCGAAAACGCCGATAAGCCACATCCAGAGCACGGCCCCAGGCCCGCCGGCAAGTACGGCTGTTGCGACACCGACGATATTACCGGTGCCAATGGTTGCGCTCAGGGCCGTGGCCAGAGCCCCAAACTGACTCACATCTCCCGGAGCCTCAGGGTCTTTGGTAACTGACAGTTTAATTGCCTTGAAGAGCTTGCGCTGGATGATGCCTGTCCTGAAAGTCAGGAATATATGAGACCCCACCAACAACGTGATAATGGCCGGTCCCCAGACAAAATCGTCCACACTTGTGATAATCCCCGCGATGTCCACGTGCACCCTCCTTCTTGCTACCATTCCGTCAAAAACGCGCGACTCGGTTTTCGCGCAAGAAAACGGGACGGTAACCCTTAGCCAAACATATCCCGGATATTTCGTTACCTTTATAGATAACTGTTTGATTGTAGTATCATCCCTGTGTCTGTCAATCAATTATTTTGGAGAATTTTGGAGAGTTTGATATGGTTGACCCAAATGTTGTCCTGGTAGTCACAACAGAAAGCGTCCCCGGCTACCGTATAGTTGCCATGCTTGGAGAGGTTTTTGGAAGCACGAGCCGCTCAAACCACGGCTCAGTAAGCGCTCTCAGCTCGAGCCTGAAACCGGTTTCCCGAGGTGAGCTGGTCCATTTTACCAAGACCAATGACGAGGCCCACGGCGAAGCTCTTGCGCGTCTGCGCGAGGCGGCCGCGCTGAAGGGGGCAAACGCGGTTGTTGCCATGCGCTATGAGATATACGCCATATCTGAGTTAAGCGTCACCGTCAGTGCCTACGGAACGGCAGTGGCGCTGGCCAAAGAATGATGCTATACTTCTCTATCCGCTCACCCATACGTTTGTGTTTGTGTTCGTACTCATGTGGGGCCACACGTCGTTGCCCATGAACACAACAGCACTGTTGTGAGCATCGTACCTTGAGAAGTCAACTACTGGTTGGCCTTCCCACACGCTGGGGGCGACTGGATTCGACATGATAGCTTTACGAGAGGAAGCATGTGGTGGTCGCCTCGCCACCTTAAACAGGGGTACTGTCAAATTAATTGACAATAACCGTTATGCCCTCGCCGCCTGATAGTGTGGCGACGTCAACTCGGGATACTTCCCCGCTCCCGACGCGACGACACTTTGGGGAATGCTCCTGCGAACGTAGCTGGTATAGCGCAGGAAAAGACCGAACCAACTAGCAAAGAGCGTGCTTGTCTGCTGATACGTTTCGCGCGAACCCTTCCAACAGACTGAACATGGAGAAGCTCTCAAGGAGTTAGCATGGACCGGAGTTCGATTCTCCGCGCCTCCACCATATTACCTACTACCGTCTTTCAATGGCGCAGGGTGAGCTGTATCAACTCGCTGAGCATATCGGCTCCGTATTCCAAAACCCGAAATCGCAGTTTTCAACCGAGCGGAACCGATTTGGGATTGTTGTCGTGCGTTGACCGGAGCGTTCTTTCTGTGCTAGGCTGTGTATACAATAATGATATACAAAAGTGAGGTAATCATATGTCTACCGCATTGGCAGCTTGGGGCAACAGCATAGCGATGAGGATACCCAAGGATGTCCTCGCTGTCACGGGATTAAGCGGCGGCGATGTTGTTGACGTACGGATAAACGAGCGAGGCAATATTGAGGTCGTGCCGACGGTGGCTTATCGGACAGGCGCGCGTCGCCGTCGGGTGACCTTTGACGAACTATTCAGGGATTATCAGGGTGGTCGCAGGAGTTTCGCCGACCCCTGGGGCGATGACGAACTTGTGGGCGCCGAGAAAGATGCCTGGTCATGAGCGTCTATCAGCAAGGCGACATCCTCTTCATCGATTTTAACCCCTCAAAGGGCCACGAGCCCGCTGAACGCCATCCGGCCCTTGTGGTGAGCAGCACGAGAGTCAACTACCTGACCAACCTGACGCTGCTTGCGCCGATAACCTCGAGCGACAATCACTTTCCTCTGCACATCCGCATCGCACCGGGAAACAGGGCACACGGGTTCGTGCAGTGCGAGGCCCTGCGCGCCCTCGACCTGGAAGGCCGGGGCGATGCAGAGAGGCTCGGTGCAATCGACGACGACACCCTGAGCGCCGTACTTGAAGCCATCGGCGTGGTTGTCGGCATCTGAAAAGCGACAGCGCCTTCGCCAACTGCTAAGAATACCTCGACTCCGAGCAGACAGGGACGACGGGGCGGGGCGAGTGGGACACGGCTCAGATGGCGGACTTTCTGAATAAGACCACCGATACGGCCACGCAGGCCACGGCGCTTATGGCCGCGACCAGGCTGGGCACGAGCAGGTCCGCGACCTCCTTTATCCCCGATATCATCAGCAGGGAGTCGCTGCCGAGGTTCAGAGGGCTCCAAAACGTGAGGTCGGGAAAGGCGCTGAGAATCCCCAATACCAAAAGAACCGCGCCGGGAATAATCAGGCCGCCAAAGCTCCCCCGGAACATGACCGAGGATGGCAGGATGAGGGACAGGAGAAACATGCCGAGCAGCCAGAGCTCGAATATCCCCAGCAGGAGGTGAGGCGTGCTCTCACCGGGAAACAGCCAGAGCGTGTAAGCAGCACTCACGGCGGC
>JAISFJ010000030.1 GCA_031263665.1 Coriobacteriales bacterium | reverse complement strand
AAAGTAAGGCCCACGATTACTGCCGATTTATCTTGACAGGTAAGTTGAACCACCCCGCTCATCGACTCGGACACCCCTTTGAGGGCGGGGAATTAACACCCTGTACATTGCAACAACCTGCACACAACTGTATGGGTGTGCGGAAACATTTTTTGCGGTTCCGTGCCGCATACGCTACACTATACCGTTATGAGTCTTGAGCCTTCCGTCGGCATACTTCTTGTTAATACCGGGACACCCGATGCTCCCACAAGGGAGGCGGTTGTTCGTTATTTGCGCGGTTTTCTTATGGACAGGCGCATCGTTAACATCCCTCCCCTTTTTTGGAAACCAGTGCTCAACGGCATTATTTTGCGCGTACGACCCGAAAAGACCGTGCGAATATACCGCAGCATCTGGACACCCACCGGCTCACCTTACACCCTGCATTCCTGCGCCCTTGAGCAGGCGCTGGCGCAGACCTTGAACACAGAGGGACACGACGATATTTTGGTACGAATGGCACACCGCTACGGCAATCCCTCCATGGAGAGTGCCCTGCACGACTTTCAGCAGCGGAAAGTCACTCATATGGTGGTTTTGCCGCTCTATCCGCAACAGGCGTTTCCAACAACCTACAGTGTTCACGATGAACTCATGCGGCAGCTCTCCCAACTCCACTATGAACCGCGGCTCACCTTCATCTGGGACTACTTTGATAACGCCGCATGGATACAAGCTGTCGCCGATTCGATTCGCCCCCATATCCCCCAGGACAGCTCCCAAAGTCATCTGCTGTTCTCGTTTCATTCCGAGCCGCTAAAAGATGTTCGCGACAACGATCCCTACGCTCACCAGGTCGAACAAAGCGTGCTCGCCATTGGCGCCGCCTGTGGCCTGGCGCGCGAGAATTTCAGCTGGGCCTACCAATCCCAATTTGATGACACGCGGCGCTGGCTGGGCCCCTTTCTTTCCAAAAAGATAGACGAACTCAAAAAGCGGAAAGTTCGCGACCTGCAAGTCGTCTGCCCCGGCTTTGCTGTCGATTGTACCGAAACGCTTTACGACATCAATAAGCAGCTCAGAGCGGAGTTGAGTTGGGATTTTCCCGCCGAGCACTTTGACTACATTCCCTGCCTGAACGAGGCCCCCGCCCACGCCCAAGCCCTGGCAAAAATCATCAAGCACCACCTGTAAGAAGAATCCAAATCAAAAGACTTCTTCGCCCTTTGTTAGCCGCCTCTGTGACCTATAGGGTGTGGCCCATTGATGAGGGGGTGATTTGGGCAAGGGCTGCTTGGAGGTCTTCGGGCAAGGGGTCTGAGAAGTTGAGGGTTTGTCCGGTGAGGGGATGGGTGAACTCGAGTCGATAGGAATGGAGAAACTGCCGTGTGAGACCCAGTTGAGCCTTGGGGCGCGTTTGCGACCCGTAAAGCGTATCCCCCACACAGGCGTGTCCGATATAGTCGAGATGCGCGCGTATCTGGTGCGTACGCCCCGTAAAGAGCTTGCACTCAATCAAGGTATAGCCGTCGTCAAAGCGCCCCGCCGCGAAGCGCTCGAGTACCGTAAAGGTCGTCACACTCGAGCGCGAGCCGGCGCCGTTGGCGATGACCATGCGCTGGCGGTCGGCCTGCCCTCGGGCCAGCGGTGCGTCGATAAGCCCCGTGTTGGGCGCGATATAGCCATGAACCAGCGCGAGATAGCGACGGTCGATGGCCTTGAGGCGTATCGCGTCCTGCAAGGCGGCGCCAACGTCGTCTCGTTTTGCCACGAGCATGAGCCCCGTGGTGTCTTTGTCGAGCCGATGCACGATGCCCGGGCGATCCTCTCCCTGAAGCTGCGCGAGATTCTCATAGCCGCAATGCGCGATGAGTGCGTTGACAAGCGTTCCACTTTCATGTCCCTGAGAGGGATGACAGACGAGTCCGGCCTGTTTGGACAAGACGATGAGGCCCTCATCCTCGTGGCGTATGTCAAGAAAAATCGGCTCGGCGACCAGTTCGCGCGGGCGCTCGGGCGAAACGAGATACGCCAGAGTATCGCCCGCCACAACGATGCGCTTTTTGGTGGTAGCTTCTCCGTTGAGGGTCGCTAAGCCCTGCTCAATGAGTTTTACGGCCGCCGAACGACTGACAACTCCCTCAAGCGTCGCAAGCAGCGCGTCAAGCCGCATACCCTGCTCATCAACGCTCACCACGTGCTCATAGCGGGGCATCGGTCGGCTCCTTTTGTTGCCCACCTTTATCGGTTGGCCCACCTTTATCGGCCTGTCCGCCTTCCGCAGGTGCCTCGCGCTTTTCTGCCCGCGCGCCTTTTTCATCACGCGCGCCAAAGAGCGTCGCAATCAAAAAGAGTATAACGCCCACGGTTATCGCGCTATCCGCAACATTAAAAAGGGGAAACTCAATAAACAGGGTGTGGATGAAGTCGACAACCCGCCCGCTTAAGGCACGGTCGATAGCGTTGCCAACAGCTCCGCCCGCTATCATCCCCAAGCCGAGTATCGTCAGCACATTGTGCCTCGGTGTGAGCGCCACGTACGCAATCATTGCGCCGACGACAAGGACGGCAATTACGAGAAACAAAGTCCGGGCACCCTCAAACATACCCCAGGCCGCACCCGTGTTATAGACGAGCTGAAAATCGAGAACACCCGGTATGAAGTCCTGCGTGTTACCGCCACCAAGCGCGTTTTCCGCGAGCGTTTTTGTTATGCGGTCGAGCACAACAACCATAGAGGCCATCACGGCAAAGACGATGAGGGCGACCGCGCGTAAATGGCGTTTTTTCACGACTCGGCCTTGGCTTTTTCAAAGCCCAGCTCGGTGAGCACGGCAGCGCAGCGCTCGCAGACCGCGGGATGTGCCGCATCAAGGCCGAGTTCACGGATGTTCCAACAGCGAGGGCACTTCTCCCCTTCCGCTTTGGCGATGCGCACGAGAGGCTCGAGGAGGCCCTCCTGTGTGCTAACAAACACCTCGCAGACGATGAAGAGTTCCTCCAACGTGCCTTTTGGCAGTTGTGCGAGCACCTCTGCCGCCATCGGCGCTATGGTCACATCAACGCGCGCTTCCTGACTTTTGCCGACGGTTTTTGCGGCGCGCGCTTCCTCGAGCGCCTTGGTGACCGCGTCGCGCACGCCGAGCACAACGGTGAAGTCCTCTAAGATGCGTTCGGCCTCCCCGGCGGGGATGGCGGGGATGTACTCGTCGTCCGTCGGCCAGCCCGCAAGCGCAACCGCCTCAGGAAAGCCCTCGTAGCGCAGCCCCTCAGGGAAATGCTCCAACACCTCATCGCAGGTAAAACTCAAAAGGGGTGTAAGCTGGCGCATGAGCACCCACAGGATGTCGAGCAGCACGGTCTGGGCCGCGCGACGCGCCGTACTCGTGGGCGCGTCCGAATAAAGGCGGTCCTTGAGCGTATCCATATATACGGCGCTCAAGTCGCATATTACGTAGTCGTATAACGCGTGATAGGCTTGGTGGAAACGAAAACTCTCATAGGCGGCGTCTACCTCATGGGCAACCTGCCGCAACCGCACCAACGCCCAGCGGTCGACGACCGTAAGTTCCTCCCAACTCACGAGGCCGCGCGACGCGTCAAAGTCATAGAGGTTGCTCAACAAAAAGCGAAAGGTGTTGCGAAAACGCCGGTAGGCGTCGGCTGTGCGGTCAAGGATGTTTGTGCCGATGCTCACGTCTTGGGCGCTGTCCACACTGCCCACCCACAAGCGCAGTACGTCCGCGCCATATTTCTCGATGACCTCGGCGGGGTCGACGCCGTTTCCTTTGGACTTCGACATCTTCTCGCCGTTCTCATCCACCGTAAAACCGCAGCTCATCACGCCCTTGTAGGGAGCGACCCCGTAGGCGCCCACGCTGGTGAGCAACGAACTCTG
>JAISFJ010000022.1 GCA_031263665.1 Coriobacteriales bacterium | reverse complement strand
CTGACGAGACTTTTCGCGTGGCGATGAAGAAACTCGATGGGATTTTCCAGCGTAATGATATGGGCGTTGTGCGTATTGTTGATGCGGTTGATGATGGTGGCAAGCGTCGTGGTCTTTCCCGAACCCGCCGGTCCGGTGATGAGCACGAGCCCACGCCGCAGTTCGGCGAGGTCTAAGACAGACGGAGGTATGGACAAAGCCTCGGGGTCGGGCATCTCAAAAGACACGACACGAATGACAGCCGCGAGCGTGCCACGCTGCCGATAGGTATTAACGCGAAAGCGCGAGACGCCCTTGATGGCAAAGGAGAAGTCATCGTCTCCACGCTCGGTAAGATAGTCGAGCGTGCGATTGCCCGCGAGCGCGTATATCTGCTCGATAAAATCCTGGGTGTCCTGAGGCAGTAAGATGTGCTCATCGCGTGCGCTGATAAGATTTCCCAACTTGTAACTCAAGGGCTTGCCGGTGATGACAAAAACATCGGCAACGCCTTTTTGTACCATCTCTGTTAGTAACTCCTGTGCGTTCATATGGTGCCCTTCTCTGATGGAAGCTCTACGCTTCCGTCCGTTCCCACGCCAGCGGACAACAAAACGTCATTCGGTCCCCCGTTGCTTGAGCGTGGTCTGCCATCTGAGTATATCGATTTCCCCGGTTCTGTCGAGGGTTATCTCAACCGCAAGTTCGCGATTGTCATCAATGGAGAAGCTCTCGGCGAGCCCTACGAGCCCGTCGTCGGTGGTCAGCGGCTGATAACCCGCCGCGGCAAGCTCTCCTTCAAGGTCGGCGTGGCCCTCCCGGACAAAGACATCTACATCGGCCAGCCATCGCTGCGCCTCGCTGTCGGCCGCGTAGTAGCTTTGTGTTGAGGAAACCGCCTTGTCCGAAAGCCGTAAATCGGCCCGGGCCGAAACAAGTGCGAGCACCGAAAAGGTCGTGAGCAGCACCGCGACCATAATGGTTATGAGGGTAGAAAGGCCAACGCCAACAGCCGAACGAGAGGTAGTTCGCTTGCTCACGTGCCATCACCCCCAGCCGAACGATAACTGCTTACGTCATAAGCAAAAAGTTGGGTAGAGTTCTCGCTCAAAGTTATGCGTGCCTGCCTGACCCGTTGGGAGTCGTCTATGGCGCAGGTCAGAACAAAAGAAGCGTCCTCACTTGCGACGGGTAAAAGCTCCTGGTTGTAATACCAGGTAATCGTTTCGCCATCACGTTCGGCATTGCGCAAAGACGCCAGCGACGCCTCGCCGTCGGCGCCCGACTTAAACAACTCCGCGACTTCCTGAGCCTCTATCCCCAATTGCGAGAGCGCGGCGCTCCGGACGCTTTCCAGGCGCGCCTCGGCAAAGACCTGCAGGCATATGGCCGCGCAGACCGCAAAGATAACGAGGTCTAAGACGAGTTCGAGAAACAGAGCGCGGGTGGTTGTGGCCTTGCGCTTGGTCACGAGACATCACTCCCCTGACCCGTGCTGCCTTCCTGGCCCGCACCACTCCCCTGGCCCGCACCACTTCCCTGGCCCGCGCGCAACCAGAGACTGATGCTGGTTGTCTGGTCATCCACGGTATGGAAGTCCGCGCTGACAAAGTTGCCTTCCTGGCGTATCGTCAGTTCATCCATGGGCATGATGGGCTGGCATAAGGCGACGTCAATCACGTCTCCCGCCGCGAAAAGTCCCTCGTAAAGCGTCCTGTCCTGAACAAAAAGCCACGTCTCGTAGGCCTGGCCGTTTTGGCGCTGGACAAGGACAAGCGCCTCCGCGTCGTCGACATGGTCAATACGCAACGCGCCGTCAGAGTCGCTCTGTCTGATTTTTTCCGCGACGTAAAGGGTGCTGGTACGCTGGTCGTAATTGTGTTGCATGACTTCGGCCGTACCGCGGTAGACATCGGCCCCGATGACACAAAGAAGCAGCGCTCCCGCCGCGTAGACGAAGAAAAGCGCAAAGACAATGACAAAATCGAGGGAGTGTCTTTTCACAAATGCCCCCTACCCTTTTCCGCCGGAAGGTAGGCCCAGAAAATTGGCGATGTCTTGTGTGGGCGCGTTTTGCGGAATGGGAACAACCCTGATTTGCGGGACGAGGTTATCGCCCAGCGACTCATAGTAGACCACGTAGCGCTTCTCATCGACCGTCAGACCGTAGTTGCTTTTGAGATACTCCAGGCCACTGATTGTTGGAGGAAATCTGCCCTCTATCGCATAGCACTGAACCGCGCTACGGCGCACGCTGTCCGCGACAAACTGTGCCTGTTTCTCAGAAACCGTGAGGCTTAAACCACCCGAACCCAGCACAACGGCGAAGCTGATGAGCGCCACGAACACAAAAGCCCAAAGAACCCGCGACGTGAAAACGCGGATGACCAGCGACCTTTGACTCCTGTCTTCCATCAACCATCGACTCCCTAGATATTACTCAAAACGCCCAGCAAAGGCAGCATGACCGAGAGCAGGATGATACCCACCAAAACGCACATGAAGCCAACGAGGGCCGGCTCAATGGCGCTGACGAGCCTGTCGAGCCTGCGCTCAGTCGCCACAGCAACGGACGTTCCCACCTGGTCAAACGCTTGCGCGTCGGAGCCCGTCTTGAAGCCGACTACCAACAGTGACAGCTCCTCGGGAGGGAACAACTCGCTTTTCTCAATAGCATTTTGAAAGCTGGTGCCCTTTTCTACCGCCACTCGGATGGCTTTGACCTTTTTGCTCGCCTTTCTGTTTTCGATGAGCGGCTCGGCGAGCGCCAATGCGGCATCGGTATCCAAGCCGCTTTTGAGCATGGTGGACATCGCGAAGGAAAAGCGTTGCACCGCCATTTTGAGCGAAAGGTCACGCGTGATGGGCGCGCGCTCATACAAGGCGCCGAAGAAGCGTTTGCCCGCGGGGATAACACGAAGCACAAGCACGGCGACAACAATTATCGCGAGCACGGTGGAGATATAAAGAGCAGAAGAGCGGAGCACCTGGCCGGCAACGAGCAGACTGCCGGCAAGACCGGTGAGTTCAAAGCCCAGTTGGTTGAACACCTGGTCAAACACCGGCATCGCCTGGGTAAGCAAGATGACGACCACGACAAACACCATCAGAATCATCGTCGATGGATAGACGAGCGCCGCACGTAAAGCCTGAGAAAGTTCGTCGCGCTTCTCGTAGTATTCGTGGAGACTGCGACAGGTGTCCTCCAGCCTGCCTGTTTCTTCTCCTATGCGGAGCAAAGACAGCGCGTAGCTGGGAATACCTCCGGCTTTTTCGAGGGATTCCGCCAACGAAAAGCCCGCGACGGCAGACTCGTAGAGCAGCTCCATCCGAGCCTTGGCACGAGAGCCACGCGCGCTCTGTTTGAGAATATCAAATCCCTCCGCGGGGGTGAGTCCGGAGTGATAGATGAGTTCCAGATTAGCAAAAAACAGGCTCAGCTCCGCCGGAGACAGCTCTTTGCGTCCGCTTTTTTGTCCTCTTGCCGAATCAGGCATTTACATCCCTCTTTCGCTTACATCCCAACCGACCCTGCGTCCGGCTGCCCTTGTTAACGTTCTTGCCAAAGCCCCTTGTTCTACATCCGTGCCAAACCCCTCACAACTAATAATAAAACATCGGCAGGTAGTTCTGTCCGTCACCGATGATTTTGCTGATGTCGCCCTGCCCTTTGTTGGAGGAATCAAAGGTTGGATCCATGCGTACCCAGGAGTCCCCCGAAAACTCAAT
>JAISFJ010000142.1 GCA_031263665.1 Coriobacteriales bacterium | reverse complement strand
GTCCTTGTCGGATGGCTCGGCGGCACGAGCCGTGCCTTGCGCGACTACATCTCTGGTTGAACACCCTCTCCATAACGACCAATACTGCGGCGATGCGGACAAAGCGTGTCGCCGCTTTTTCTTTTGAAAGGTTCGACCGTCCAGTGGACGGTCGAAGGAGCCGCGAGCTTGCGACCCCCACCCACGAAGCCTTGGCTTCGTGGGGCCCTGAGGGGAAGCGCGACGAGTGAGTTGGCGAACGCAGAAAGGTAGCAGCTGCGAGAAACGCGTGAAAGGAGTTCCGCATGGCGACTACCCGCTTGATGCCGCTGCACACTGGCAAGGGCCGCACGGTCGGCCGTGCGATCTCTGACATCATCGACTATGTAAAGAACCCGGAAAAGACGGATTTCGGCCGGCTCATCTCGTCTTACGGATGCGACAGCCGCACAGCCGACGCGGAGTTCCTACTCTCGAAGCGGCAGTACGCGGCTGCGACCGGCCGCGTCCGGGGAAGCGACGACGTGATCGCCTACCACACGCGTCAGTCATTCAGGCCGGGTGAGGTCACGCCAGAAGAAGCGAACAGGATAGGTTATGAACTCGCTATATCGCTCACCAAAGGAAACAACGCCTTTGTCGTCTGCACCCATATCGACAAGGCGCACATCCACAACCATATCATCATCAATTCGACGAGTATGGACTGCACCAGAAAGTTCAGGAACTTCCTCGGCTCCGCGTGGGCGCTTCGGCGTATCAGCGACACGCTTTGCGTCAAGCACGGCCTGTCCGTCATCAACGACCCTAAGCCGAGCAGGGGCAGCTACGGCACATGGCTCGGTGAGGACAAGACCCTATCGTTCCATGACCGTCTGCGCCAGCATATCGTGAACTACGCCAGGACGCGCGATGTCTATGTCGCCTACCGCAAGGCCGGGTACAGCAGGAAATTCAAAGACGAGCACGAGGCGGACATCTTGATCCATCAAGCCGCAAAAAACGTCTTCGACGGGCTTGGCGTAAAGAAGCTGCCGACCATCCGCTCCCTGCGGGAGCAGTATGCGACGCACCTAGCGGAGAAGAAAAGGGCCTATGCTTCCTACAAGAAAGCGAAGGCCGAAATGAGGGAACTGCAAACCGTGAAGGCAAACGTGGATAGCCTTTTGAATATGTCTGGCCGGGAACGGGGCAGGCAGGAAACGCGGGGATAGGCGAAGCGCTATGTCCGCAAATACAGCGTCCGTAAGGACGCGCAGCCGCACCCTTTGGGGGCGATTTGTTCCCGCCGAAAGACGTGGAACCGGGGTTTGGGGCGGAGCCTCAACAAGCCATTTTCGCCGTTTTGCCCGTCAGGGCAAACCGAGCGAAAAGCGCAGACTTGTACAAGTCTGCATTGCTTGCCAGCCAGCCAGCCAGACAGACAGGCGAGTGCGCAAGCAGACCATTACCCCGTGTTCAATATGTAATGCTTGCCGGTTTTGCCAAGACGACCCTGGGCTTGGAGGCTTTTGAGACTTTGGGTAACGCGCACCCGCGTGGATCCGACAAGTTCAGCGATCTGCTCATGCGTCAAACTTTGTTCGATGACGGTGCCTGTAGCTGTCTCGCGTCCCTGTTTGCGAGCCAGAGAGACAAGAAGGCTGATGATGCGATCCTCGACCTCATTGAAAGTCTGATTGGCTAAATGTTGGGTCAAGCCTTGGAGTTTGTAGAGCACCGAACGCAAGATGCAGTCATAGATTATGGGGTTGTTTTGTGCCAGAGCGCTCAGAGCTACCTGCTCCATAACAGCTAACTCAACTGCCGTGAGACATCTGATCATCAAAGCGGTGTTCTCATCCGAGATCATTGCGTCGTCAATAAAAGTGCGTGCAGTATGGAAAGCCAAGATGCGTTTGCGACCGTTTTTGTGGACAAGACTGATCTCCACCGAACCCCGTAACAACAAATAGAGGTTGTAGGCGTTGCGTTCGATAAAAAGAACCTCGTCTGCTCTGTATTTCTTGATGGTAGCAATGCTCAAGAGTTTCTCAACGACTTCATCACTAATGGAATCGTCGGAGAAAGGAGTCCATTCCTCACAGTAATCCACAGCAACACCTCTATTGGATCGATTTTCATCAAGCAACATTATATCTATTGTCAAGATGGACAGGTTGATGCACCGAACGCAAAGGCCAATCATGGGATTTGTATCCCGCTTTGTATTCCGTGATACAGACTTTGGCAACGAGCCTTGCCTATACTGACAGCCTTGACAGGTGAAAATCTACCTGGATTGTCCGCGTGAGTGTATCCAACAGACAGCAAAAGGAGAAATGACTATGGAAATGAATCTGATTCAAATGATGCGCAATACCAAAGCTTTTCAGTTTCCTGGGGTATTCTTCAGCCTGCCCGAGTACGACGGTTGGCAGGCTGAACAAATGTCGTGGCATGAGACGATCTGCATTGGCGACTGGTCTTTTGCTCCCTGGGGAGTGCTGGAAGGCCCAGAGGCCACCAAGCTTTTGCAGGACTACTCCATCAACAGTTTCGCAAACGCGCCGATAGGCCAGGTCAAACATCTGGTGGGGTGCACTGAGAGCGGCAAGACGGTAGCCGAGGGCATTTTGATGAGAGCGGGCGAGCAACGCTATCTGATATCTACCTTACCCTGGTGGCAGTACATCGCCAGTTTAGGCAAATATGACGCCACCTATACGCCTGAAGTACCCGGCTCCACAACGCTTTACCAGGTCTGTGGGCCAAACTCGCTCTATCTTGTAGAAGAAGTTTCGGGTCAAAGTCTGCGTGATTTGCGCTTTATGCGTTATCGTGATATTGCTATAAACGGTCATGAGGTATTGTGCACCAATGGTCTGACCATGTCCGGCGAGATCGGCTTTGAGTTGCATTTCTCCAGCGAATACAAAGACGAAATCATGGGTGTGTTACTTGAAGCCGGTGCCAAGTATGGAGCCTGTCGCCTGGGTTCTCGCACTTCTATGCAGCATATAGAGGCAGCGTTTCCCACCATGGGCTTTCAGTACCTGCCAGCTATTGTTGATTTTTCAGATGAACTGGTGCGTGGCTTTGGCGAATATATCACGCAAAGTGTGCTGGCAAATGAGGCTCAGATGAAGTTGGCTGGGAGTTTTGAGGCCACCGACATCAGTGAGCACTTCTTCTCTCCCGTCGAGTTAGGTTGGGCCAACCACATCAAATTCGACCACGATTTCCGGGGCAGGGCTGCTCTGGAGACGGAGGCCGCCAGCCCGCACCGTAAACTCGTTACCTTGGAGTTTGATAAAGACGACGTAGTGGATGTCTATGCATCACTTTTTGATGAGGGTGAGACCTACGGGTTCATCGATGTGCCCATTCGTGGCTTTTTCATGACGGTGCAAAACGATAAGGTCTTAGTTGATGGCAAGCTGGCGGGCATCTCCACAACGCCGTTTTACAGCTACTACTTCCGTCGAACCATCGCCTTGGCAGTAGTGGATGTCAATCTGGAGCTGGGTAGTCGTGTAGAGGTAGTTTGGGGTGACCCCGGTACCCGTCAAAAGACTATTCGCGCCACAGTCAAGCCCGCCCCCTACAAACCCGACAAGCGTCGTACTCCACTTGACAGTCTCCCCTTGACCTTTCCCGGTATATGAGTTTCTGACCTGCAAGTAATATCCGCTTGACGAATAATCAACGGTCATTCTCTGGGAGGAAAACAGCTATGTCTACAACCACTGCAGTGAATACCAATGAGTCAAAAACTCCAACATATGCCTGGGCCATTCTGCTGGTCATTTTTCTCGCCAGCTTCGCTATACCGGTCAATATGTTCAAAGT
>JAISFJ010000082.1 GCA_031263665.1 Coriobacteriales bacterium | reverse complement strand
CTTTCAAATAGGCATCCTGTGCAAGGGGGCGCACGCACAACAAACCGTTGGTAGAAACTACATTGGGAGACGAGATGCGCCCACAATAAGAAGGCCCACAATAAAAGGGTTCAAATTGTAGCCTTAAAGAGGGGCTAAAATATAGCTTTAAGCATGGTATAATTTGTAGTATCTGCTCGCCAACAACAAGGGGTATCTATGAAATACCTGCCGAGGATAGTCGATTACGAGTTACAAGAACGCCTTCAGCAGTCAGGAGCGGTTCTTGTTACTGGCCCTAAAGCCTGTGGAAAGACTGAGACTGCCCGACAGATTGCAGAAAGTGAAGTTCGCATCGATACCGACCCTTCGGTCTCCATTGCCATGCAGTCTGACCCGAATCTTCTTTTGAAAGGCAAAACGCCACGCCTTATCGATGAATGGCAAGAACAGCCACAAATATGGAATTATGCCCGTCACGAGATTGATAATCGACAAAAGGAAGGCCAATTCATTCTCGCTGGTTCTGCCAATCCCGTTGAGAGCGTGCGGCTACATTCAGGAGCAGGCCGATTTTCCCGACTCCGAATGCGACCATTATCATGGTGGGAGTCGGGATGGTCTTCGGGAGAAGTATCCTTGGCCTCATTGCTTAAAGGCGATGTTCCAAGTTCGAACCTCCTTGATACTTCCCTTGAAAAGATAGCAGAACACATCGTCGCCGGAGGCTGGCCTGCCCTTATCGGAAAAAGTCTGCGCAATGCCGCACGATATAACCTCGACTATCTCTCGTTGATTGCGGAAATGGATGTCAGCCGGGTCTCCGACCGAAAAAGGGACCCCCTTAAAATCCACCGGCTCCTGGAGTCCTATGCCAGAAATATCGCTACTCCTGCCTCGGTAAGCACACTCACCCTTGATACAACTGGTGAAGACGGTAGTTTGGCACGAACTACCGTGATTGATTATCTCGACGTTCTTTCACGTTTGATGATTGTCGAAGACTTGCCTGCTTGGAATGTCCACCTTCGCTCCAAGGCAGCGCTTAGAACAACACCTAAGCGACATCTGGTGGACCCTTCTTTGGCGGTGGCAGCGCTGGGGGCAGATGTTGAGTCTTTGCTTGCGGATGTGGTCTTTCTCGGCTTTCTCTTCGAGTCCGAGGTCCTCCGCGACCTTCGTGTCTATTCTCAGTTCTTAGATGCGACGCTTTGTCATTATCGAGATTCCAAACGCCGGGAATCCGACATCATCCTTCAGTTGCCCAACAACTCATGGGCGGCTTTTGAAGTGAAGCTGGGTTTTGGCGGTGCCGATGAAGGAGCGGCATCGCTTTTGCGAGTCGCCCGTGAAGTCGATGATTCAAGGATAGGTAAACTGCTTGCCCTGACCGTAATCACCGGCTTCGGATTCGCTCATCGCCGACCTGATGGAGTAAACGTGGTGCCACTGGCGACACTAAAAACCTGACAGGCCTACCGATGTCCAGCTAGTTCGAGAAACAGAGCTGTTGGACAAATTTATTCGAACGGACTATCCAGTCAATTCTCCGCAAACCTTGCGCGGTCATTTCTTCTTCCTCGGCCTTAGCATCGGGGTAATCGGCTCCTTGAGGGTGTGTTAGTGACTTAAATCTCAACAAGGCAAATAAAAAAACAAATTGTTTGAGCGCAACTTGGGTTGTGGGCGAAGCCCACTTTGGTTATGAAGTTGAACTTCTGATTCGGTGTTTTTCGGCTGCCAGTTCCTGCTCACAGATGTCTATGAACTCCTGGCGTGAGTGAACTTTCATTTTGTTGTAGATGTGATAGATATGGCTGTGTGTGGTGTGCGGAGAGATAAACAGAGTTTCCGAAATGAAGGGCTCGCTTCGCCCACGCATTAACAGTACGGCTATCTCGCTTTCACGAGCCGTTAATCCGTACGTGTTGGTGAGAAACACGGTCTTTTTGCCGGTGTTAGCCGGTGCCTCTTGGATACTTCTTTTAGGATAACCCCAGAGCGAGGCGATGTCGTGTACGCTGAACATGGATGTTGAAACTACCACCATGGCGGCTATCAGCGCGACCGTGATACCCATTTGTGTGGATTCGTCCAATAGCGGTGCGCCAAAGTAGGTGAAAGTTGCGCCGAGGGTAGAAGCCAGAAGAGTGACTCCTTTGATAATCCCAAAAACGCCGCCCCAGGCCAAGCGCGTCTCTCGGTAGAACTCAAATATCAGAACCCAGGTTAAAAGCTCGATGCACGTCATACCAAAAGTGGTAAAGAATACCCAGAAGCCGCTCAGTGCCGAGGCATTGACTAAAGAAACCGCCAATCCGGAGAGAAAACTAGCGAGACCAAACACGCTGAGAAGCCAGTAAGCCTGGCGTAACCAGCAGATAACTATGAGGGCGATGAGGGCGGCAGAGAGTTGTGAGGTCAGATTCAGCATATAGTTGAAGGTGTAATCGCTGACTGACTCAACACTGGCTGACAGGCGAAACAGCCCAAAGGTCAGGCCATAAAGAGACAGGCCTAAGACCAGTTTAACAGGGAAAATCATGGGCTTGCCAGGACTGCCGACGAGTAATCTGGATATGTGGGAAAACACCCCAACAGGCTTATGCGTCGCGTCCGGTGGTCCAGCGCTTTCAGAAATGTCGCGAGATTTTAGCCGGGCACTAAAAACTCCAGAGAGTCTGCTCTGGCAGATGAAGAGCAGTGCACTGGCCAGTGGTAATGCCACGCAAAACACGAGCGAGGCCTTGATAACGAATACGGTTAAAAATGTCAGTGCGGCGGCTATAAGCATAGCCCCGGAAAAATGCAGGACCACGGCATTGGTTCCCAAGCTTCTGCGGGCGATTGCCGTGCAGTAGCTATAAAACAAGCCAATTTCCGCCAGCCCCATGACCGCAGCTCCGAATACCTGAAAAGCCTGCTGCTCGGAGAAGATGAGAATGAAGAGCGTACCAATTGCCCCGAACACTCCCATCACCAGTGTGAACCACCGATGCAGCGCGGCGTTGTTAAGCAGCTCCGAACGCAGGAAGCTGAGCGCTACGGCACCAAGAGCACTGCTGCCAATAGAGATGCAGTTTATAAGGTCGACGACTCGCAAAGGGTCGGTGGACGCGTCGGAGAGGGACAACGAGGAAGATGCCAGGCTTATCCATGCCCAAATCATCCCCAAGCTGAGGATTTCCCGTATGTGAGACAGCTTTGCCACCTGTTATCTCCCTGCAGCCATAGTTTTTTGAGGTTTCTTGAAGAATAGCATAGCAAAGCCTAACAGCCAGGTTTTCGCCAACAGGCAAAATCACAGCTCTCCAGCGAATATCAACTGAATCAGTTGATAGCTTAGGTATGGCGAAAGTGCTCGCAAGGCGACGCAATCAATGCAATTAGGTGATGGCTACATCTCTGTCGGAGCGTATTTTTTTATACAAGCTCAGGCTCGAATTGAGCTCGGCTGTCAAAACGACAAAACGAGAGGAGATGTCTATGACAGATTGGAAGACGGTCTTGGAAGATGGCACGGAAGTGGTCAGGACCTGCGCCTGGTCGCCGCCTGGATGCCACCCTGTGGGCTGTGGGTTGAGATTGTTCGTCAAAGACGGTGAGTTGGTGAAGGTAGAAGGCGACCCTGAGCACCCCATCACACAGGGCAGGCTTTGTCCGCGCTGCCTGGCGCTCAAAGAGTACATCTACCATCCGGACAGGATTATCTATCCGATGATGCGCGAGCGGAAGGACCGCGGGTTGGACAGGTGGCAGCGCGTCAGCTGGGATGAGGCCTGGCAGGCTGTCAAAGAAAATACCGACCGTATCCGTGCCGAGTACGGCTCCAACTCTATAGTCTATTTCTCCGGCACCGGACGCAGGGGTATCGACTACACCTTTAATATGTGCACGCACGCGCTGGGAACGGCGCAAAATGCCTACTGTCAGAGTGGCTGGTCGTGCTATGCGCCCAGGGGCGCAATCACGATGGCGACCTTTGGCTGTGGCTACCCGGAGGTAGACTGGGCGGGCGGCTACAAGGACCGCTATGATAATGCCAACTATCGTATCCCCGAATATATTCTGGTTTGGGGCAAGGAGCCATTGAAATCCAACCCCGATGGATTTTTTGGCCACTCTATTATCGACATGATGAAGCGTGGGTCGAAGGTCATTATGGTCGACCCACGCATGAATTGGTTGGCGACTCGCGCAGAGCACGTGCTCAGACTGCGCCCCGGGACGGACACCGCCGTGGCGATGGCCATGCTTAACGTTATCATCACCGAAGACCTCTACGACCATGATTTCGTGGACTGTTGGTGCTACGGCTTTGATGAGTTCGCCGAGCGCGTTAAGACCATGAGCCCCGAAGATGCTGAGGCCACCTCATGGGTGCCGGCAGAGCAAATCCGCCAGATTGCGCGCATTCTCGGAACCGTCAAACCCTGGGGACTGAAC
>JAISFJ010000079.1 GCA_031263665.1 Coriobacteriales bacterium | reverse complement strand
CGTGAACCGCCCACTCAATACCACTCAACGGTCACTTGGAAAGTGCTGAACAAATATCTGTGTCCCAGGTGATGAGCCAAGGCAGCACAAAAGACAGGGGCTAAGCTCGTGCTCAGGGAAACCCCCACCCTTCTTTCGTGCTACCTGCCTACCAAACGGGGGGCAATGATTCACTCAGTGCTTCCCTCGGGTAAAAAGATCAAAATGCCTTGATTACATGGTATTCCAGACACCCCGAATCGTCAACCATAGGCCCGCTCGGCTTTCCGTTATCCGTTATTCCGAAAAATATCCGAGGGCTTTTTGGGTTGTGGCCATTGAGAAGCCTCTTGTTAGCAGGCGGCGGAATTGAGCGGCTTTTTGATTTTTGGCACGAGAGTGAAAATGCTCAAGGCAGTCAAGCGCTCTTTTTAGCTCGTCTTTTTCGTCAAAAAACTCCTGAGGATAGTCCTCGCGCCTTTTGATGTCGATGCCGTAACGCCTGAGTTCTCGTTCAACTCGAATACAACCCCATCCGCTCCGTTTTTTCTCGGCAATAAAAAGTTGAGTAAAGCGCTCGTCATCGACAAGGCCGGCAGCAACCGCACGTTTAACCTCGCCTTCGACCAGCTTTTCATCAAAACCCGCGCGTATGAGACGGTCTCGGAGTTCGGTCTCAGTGCGTTCACGAGTATTGATGAGACATTCCATTCTCTTGCGAACCTCAAAAAGCCGCATATCGTCTGTGAGGAGATCTTTTTTTGTCTTTTTTCGCGACGAAGCCCCCTCACACACCACCTGCCCGCGCGGCAGTTGCTCATGCACCGGTCGCGACAGCATTCTCTACCTCACTCGCTTCTTTATCGGCCAGGTCGTTGTCGCTACCATCGGCATCAAGGCCGAGTATCTTGCGTATCTTTCCCTCTATTTCGGCGCGTAAATCGGGGGTCGTGCGCAGCAACTCCTTTGCCGCCTCACGGCCCTGACCAAGACGTTCCTCGCCATAGGTAAACCAAGCACCGGACTTCTTTACAATGCCTTCTTCCACCCCAAGGTCGAGAATACAGCCTTCTTTCGAGATGCCTTCACCGTACATGAGGTCAAACTCAGCTTGTCTGAACGGTGGCGCCACCTTATTCTTAACGACTTTTGCCCGAACACGATTTCCAATCATATCGGTTCCTTTTTTGAGCGTATCGACCTTGCGAATATCGATGCGTATCGTAGAGAAGAATTTAAGGGCGCGACCCCCCGTAGTTGTCTCGGGATTACCAAACATGACACCGATTTTTTCACGAAGCTGGTTGATGAAGATGCACGTGGTATTGGACCGGGCGAGCGAACCAGCCAGCTTGCGAAGGGCCTGACTCATGAGACGTGCCTGAAGGCCGACATTGGCGTCTCCGATTTCTCCTTCTATCTCGGCTCGGGGCACAAGCGCGGCAACCGAATCGATGACGATAGCGTCAATGGCACCAGAATGTACTAACATGTCGCATATCTCAAGCGCCTGCTCCCCTGTGTCCGGCTGCGATATGAGGACCTCATCGATGTCGACCCCAAGGCGAGCGGCATAACCGGGGTCGAGCGCGTGCTCCGCGTCTATGAAGGCGACGATACCTCCTAACGCCTGAGCTTCCGCAAGTATCTGAAGCGCGAGCGTCGTCTTGCCACTCGACTCAGGCCCGTATATTTCCACAATACGCCCGCGGGGGACACCGCCAATGCCAAGTGCGGCATCGAGTGCTAACGAGCCGGTCGGAATAACGCCTATCTCAAGTGAGGGGCCGCCCTCTCCGTAACGCATGATAGAGCCTTTCCCAAACTTCTTCTCTATCTGCTCAGTCGTGAACTCCAGTGCCTTACCCTTATCCTGTTCCATTTGAATCTCCGTTTCGTGGCCGTACTGTTCCCTTCAAAATTTTGAAGTACCTTCAGGGCATTTCTAAAAACCCATTGCACATCATCTTTTGGCCAGTTTGCTATACAAGCGGTTTCTAGAAGTGCCCTTTATTAAAATCTTATACGAACATTTGTTCGGTGTCAATCGAATAACGTCATCTATCAGAGAAATCAGCAAAAAAATTTCTCCTCGGGCGCGGCGCAGGCCACCAAATCTGAAAAGTTGCCAGAATTCTGAACCGTTGTTGAACGCTATTTGGCCATATCTTGAACGAAAAGTAACAATTTCTGCAAGGCCGCCTCGGCGCTCGCCAGACGAATCTGTTCGCGCGTCCCCGTAAAACGGTGCAGCAGAGCCCGTTCCTCTTTGTTTTTCGCGACGGCAATCCAAACGGTACCCACCGGTTTGCGCGCACTGCCGCCCCCTGGCCCGGCCACCCCGGTAATGCTCACCGTGTAATCGGCATACAGCGCCTTGCGGGCACCACGTGCCATCTCCAAAGCGACCTTTTCGCTGACAGCGCCCTCTTTAAGCAGCGTCTCGCCTTGTACGTCGAGCAAAGCAACCTTGACCTCGTTGGCGTAGCTTACAATCGCTCCTTTGAACACCTCCGAAGAACCTGGTACCGCCGTCAACGCCGTGGCGACCATGCCACCCGTACAGGACTCGGCAGTTCCAATCGAGATGTTCTTCTCGTCGGCAAGTTTAATAAGTTCACGCGCCACATCGGTCAAAGACTCCAAACCGCGCTTTCCCATCGCACTCACTTCCTTTCGTCATCGTTTCCCCGGGGAGGCAATGGCTCATGCTTGTGTATCAGATTCCGAGTTAGGAACTGTCGAAAGATGGTGCACAATGATGAGTCATCGCCTCCCCAAAGGCAGGTCGAGTATCGAGCTGGACTTCCAAAAATAATCAATAAGCGAGAGCAGCGTTAAAATGAGCGCCACAACCATGACAAACCAGGCCAGCACGTCGGCGGCCAATGCCAGGTGAGCGCCGGCGTCCTCAATGATGCTGCTGTCTTTGATGATGAACAAAATCATGGCGATAATCTGAAAGACCGTTTTGACCTTCCCAATTGGGCTTGCCGCAATGACCTGGTTTTCCGCTGAGGCGACCATGCGGAGCCCCGACACGAGAAAATCACGGCCGATGATGATGAGTGCCACCCAAGCGGGCAACGTCCCCAACTCGATAAGAGCCAACAACGCCGCCGTAACGAGAATTTTATCGGCAAGGGGGTCGAGGAACTTGCCCAGATTCGTAATTTCATTGCGTGAGCGCGCGAGATAGCCGTCGAGGCCATCCGTGAGCGCAAGCAGGGCAAATACGCCCGCCGCGACCCAGGGTTTTACCACCTGCGCGATGGCGGGGTCGGGAGCCAGCAGCGGCCAGGGCGCAAGCAGCAAAAACACGAACACCGGAATAAGCACGATGCGCGCTGTCGTAACGATGTTTGCCGCCGTCAGAAGTTCACGATAGCTTTTCTTGTCAGACATCCCGGCTCTTCTCAGCTCTTCTTGAGTCTTCCCGCTTCATCCCAACGCTTCCTATAACCGCCCCGTCCATCTCGTAACAATACGCCTGTGCCATCGTAGCAAAAATCAGCTCGCCTTTGTCCCCACAATCAAGATGAGTCATGCCATCGACCTCTGGAGCCTGGCGTTTTGTCCGCCCAAGCACGGGATAGAGGTCATCTGTCGCGTCCTCGTCGGGTCCCATGACGAGAACTTCCTCCGTATTGCCAACGCGCGCCGCGACCCGCTCAAAACCGATGGCATCAGCCAAATCGCGCAGGCGTTGAGCACGAGCCGTACGAACGCGGGAAGAGACCTGGTCCTTGCGTCTGGCGGCTGCCGTGCCATCTTCTCGCGAATACGAAAACACTCCCACA
>JAISFJ010000069.1 GCA_031263665.1 Coriobacteriales bacterium | reverse complement strand
CCCTGGAAGAACTCTGTGATTTTATGGGCATGGAAGAAGGTGTCAAGAAAAACACCTTGGCGGCGATTGAAAAATGGAACGCTTCGCATGAAGCGGGAGCTGATGAGGAATTCGGACGTGAAGCTGAAACGATGTGGCCGATTGTTACCGCGCCATTTTACGGGTATCCATGCTCAAAGCGCGTAGGTGGAGGCTCTCTGGTGGCTACGTCTGGTTTGTTGGTAACAGGTGAACAGCAAGTTCAGGGGCAGGGGTTTGAGCCGATTAAAGGGCTGTTCGCCTGCGGCAATACGTCTGGTGGAAGGTTTCCCATGGGATACAACGGTATCATGAATGGGGTTTCGATAGGTATGTGTCTGACTCTCGGGTACACGCTTGGCGAATACCTTGCCACCGCTGATGACATAAACCAGTATTGCACGCTTGGCAATGGTAACGCCGAAGTCAAGCAATCCGAAAACGGCATGGGATCCGGAGGCCCTCCCACTAGCGGAGGCGAAGAAGAAGCTCCATCGTAACATTTCTTAAAAAAGTGCCCGGGAGTCCTGAGATTCCCGGGCACTTAGTCTTTTTTAATCGTGCAAATTTAATTTTCAGTCGCGCAGTTTTTGCCTGCAAAGTAGCCGTGGACTGCGGCGTATACGTTGCAGAGGCCGGGAACGACGTTTTGGTAGCCGCTGCCCATGCGCCATCCCACGCAGTTGCCAGCCGCGTAAAGATGGGGGATTACCTTCCAATCCTTATCAACAACCTGTAGCTTGTTGTTGGTCTTTACGCCACTGCTCATGCCGTAGAAATGATAGTTTTCCTTAAAAGCCTTATAGGGAGGCGTGTCAACCGGATTCAGGTGCCACGGTGCCTTACCGAAGTCCTCGTCCTTGCCGCCCTTGCATATCTCGTTGTAACGCTCGACGGTGGCGGTGAGCGCGGCGGGGTCAATATCGATTTTCTCGGCCAGTTCCGCGATGGTGTCAGCTTCATAGTATTCGGAACTGCTGGCTATCATGTCCATGATTTCGCGCGTCATGCCCGGAATGGGGAGCAAAGGTGGCATGTTGAAGGTGTCAGAGCCGAGAATCTGCCATACGTAGTTGTTCTGCTCCGGCAACTCAAAGATGGGAAAACTGGTCGAAAGAGACGAGAAGCACTCGTTAAAGAAGCGCTTGCCCTGTAAGTTGACCGCGAGCGGGGCGGCGAAAGAGTAGCCGTCAATGGACCACGCCTGATAGGAGGGGTCGATTTCTTCCATGATGGCGCCCGCCCAGCACATCATCTTGTGGCCAACGCCATCATCCATCTTCTCATCTGTGGTGACGGGGGCCGTGTCTGAGGCCTTGGAATTGTAGGCGTTGTAGGTCTTGATAAAATGAGCCATCGTTGGATAGCAGAAGTAATCGACCATTTCCTCGTTTCCGCCGTATGAGCCGGCGCACATGATGACCCCTTTACTGGCTTTGTAATGGACGTAATCGCCGGCTTCGTTTGTCGCTATCAGGCCCGTTACGGTGCCATCGGCGTCCTTGGTCAATACGCGCGCGCAGGTGTCAAACGCGATGATGCCGTCATGCGCTTTAATCCAGTCATGAAAAACGTAGACGAAAGTCTCGAGGCTGTCCTGCTCATTTGGGTCAAAATCGACATGGAATGAACGTTGGAAGAATAGAGCATGACACCAATGAGAGCAATAATCAAAAATGGCTTATTTATTTCGAAAGCCTAAGACTTTGGGGTGGTACGTTTAACGCGGGGGCTTATTATAGCCGCGCTCGCCGTAGGGTTTGAGCAGTTTGAGATGCTGCTTTTCGAGTTGGTGCGCGGCGAAGCGTGCGTCTTCGACCTTGGCGGCGTCGCGCTTCTCTAATACCTCGTAGACAAACGCGTCGCCACCGAGCGCCTTCCAATCGGCCTGGAGTGTTGCGTTGGGATGCCTGCCGTCATCAAGCTGCATACGCAAAACCAGCTCTTTATTCTTGAGATTGGGATACGACGCGATGAACATCTTTTTGTTATGAGTGTTCGTGAGCCGAATGACCCCATACCAGGTGGTCATATTCCGGTACATCTCTTTAAGCTGTGCCTTTCGATTCGCGTCCACGTGCACTCCCTTTTCCCTGTTTTGCGTCTTCCTGTTTTCGAAAAACCCGGTCACCATCCTACCATTTTTCTGTATGCAGCGCCCATCCCTCCAAAGGAGGCATTCAATCGGGGAGTTTAACCGGGAATTTAACGCCCTGTGAACAACCGAACAGAAACCATAAAACAGGAAGAAAACAGGAGGCGGTCGAAGTGCGTATCTTTAGCGTATGATATGGTATGGTGGAATAAGCCCCCAATGGGGTTTGGTGTATTGGGAATTAAAGGAGGAAGTATGAAGAAATTTGTTGTGCTGTTGGTCGCGTTTTTATTGGTTTTGCCTCTGGCTGCCTGTGACCAAAAACCCAGCGACACCGGAGACACCGGCGGTTCTCCCGCTAACACTTCCGGCGACGAAAAAGCGGTCGAAAAGGTCGCTTACCAGTACTATCAGGAGGCCTTGGCCAAGCAAGACGCGGCTACCTCTATGGTCATGGACATCGCTTATGACGTCAAGCTGGAGTTAAACGGCCAAAACATGGGCACCAGCATGAACGGCTCCATGGAAATGCTCACAGGTGTGACCCCGGAGAACTCTCAGATACATATGCTTGCCAACATGGCGATTCCTACTCTCGGTGACGTGGATTCGGAGATATGGTTCAAAGACGGCTGGATGTATATGGATATGATGGGGATGAAATTAAAGCAGTCAGCAAGCGCGGAAGATGTTTTTCAGCAGCAGGGCGCTGGCAAGTCCATCACGTTTGGCGAGGACGCCATCGTTAATCAGGAAATCACCGACACCGCTGATGGCGGCAAGAAGCTGACCTTTTTGCTTGACGGCGCAAAAATGACCGAGTACACCGAGACGCTTCTTAAAAGCATGAAGGAAGCCGGCGGTGAAGATGTGGCGGTTGACCTCAGCACTGTTAACGTTACGGAGACTTTGGACGCGGAAGGTAACGTGACGGGTATTATCATGGATTTCTCCGCTACTATGGTTGTCGCGGACCAGGAAGTTTCGTCCACCTATTATATGGACATGAGTAACATCAAGCTCAACACCCTCACCTCGATTGAGTTCCCGAGTGACTTAGAAGAGTACGCCGACACCGGCAGTCTGGGCGCGTCTACCGATACCAGCAATCTGGACATCTGAGGCAAACGGCACTTCTCGATGAAGAGGCAGGGAGCCCAGATTATCTGGGCTCCCTGTGCGTGTGCGCCCGGCATGGGCGTTTTGTGGTAGAGAGGGGCTTACTTCGCAGTATGCACCCTGTGCCCCGTCGTCACATCAGAGTGTCACAGCAGAGTGTCACAGCAGGGCCGTGATGACGAAGTTGATGACACCGCAGATGAACACCATGGCGAGCGCCTGCTACCATTCAAATCCCAAACCGAAGCAAACGGTGAACGTGAAAAAGGCGTTGAGCCCATACCCGGTGCCTGCGCATAGGGGACGTTGGCAACAGCCATCATCAAGGTACCAATGGCAGCCGCGATGCAAGTTGCCAAAATAACCGCACCCGCGGGGATTCCCGTTTGACCGAGAATAGACTGGTTTACGATGATGATGTAGGCCATCGTAAAAAAGGTCACCAACCCCGCTATGACCTCGGTTCGAACATTCGTCTCATACTTCTGCAACTCAAACATTACTCAGTGCTCCCTTCCTTTTGAAAACAGCGGACCGCACTTTTCCGCGGCCCCAATTCGTCAACTCGGCATCAACAAAACGATAAAGGGCGCTTCTAAAAACCCATTGCACACCATCTTTTGGCCAGTTTGCTCCATCTCTGCTCATGCAAGCGGCGGCATTAGCTCTGCTAGTCCCACCGCTCGCTCGAACAGACCTGGAGCAAACTGACTCGGAATCTGCTATACAAGCGGTTTCTAGAAGTGCCCTAAGGGCACTGTAAGCGTCAAAAGGAGGAACGTGTCAAGCCCCAAATCCCACCCAACCCCCTTACGGCTCCTACAGACTACTAAAATGCCTCGTCAAATTATGAGGTTAGTAATCACTGAATCGAGAAGCACAATATCATCGCCACGCTTCATGGCGCGTTTGTAGTCTTTCTTGAACTTTGAGGCATAGTTCGCTTCGGGCATCTATGTCTTCAAGTCTGCCAGCAGTGTCTCGGTGTTTCCTAAATGACCCCCAGAATCAGGTAGGTGTTCAGGTTGGTGGTTCGGGCGTCGGAGGTGAAGCGGGCGATTACGGATGCGGAAGGGGATGAAGGT
>JAISFJ010000107.1 GCA_031263665.1 Coriobacteriales bacterium | reverse complement strand
TATCGAGCGGAACATGCCCTTCGGCGTCTATCGCCAGCGGGAATGTCTCCTTAACGAGTTCATCAGTCGCCTGGGCCTGAAAATACTCGTGGCCCCCGTAATGATTTTCCAATACGCGCCGGGGGGCCTTGCCTGGCCGAAAGCCCGGAATACGAACCTTGCTTGCTTTTTTGTAAGCGGCATCAATGCGTCTTTGTACTTCATCGGCGAAGATGGTCACGGTCAACTCGATTGTGTTCTCATCGTTTCTCTTGCTTGTAGTTTCCAAAATCGTCATCGTTCCTCTCGACTCCCGGGGATGTCTCACTCAATCCCTCGCATACCCTGACTCAAACGTAAAAACCACAACTCCATCTTGAGCGTCCAAACAATTGCACCACTATCGCAACCGCTCATAGACCGTATTACTATAACACAGTTCCCCCATCCCCCGTTAAACCCAAAAGCAATCCCCCGCCTGCCGACCTCCAGCAGAAAATCAGGTTGGCCTTGAATGCAGTAGCAGCCAATTAAGAGAGCACGCCTTGCGGTTAACACTCAGAGTAAACTTTTGCAAGTGGCACACGATTCAGGTACTGTTAGAACGCCTCGAAGGTGGACTCGGAGAAGTCGGCGGGGAGCCCGTATTCGGTGGGATTTTGAAGTATATCCGGATAGATGACCAGGTAGACCACGAGCGAAAAGAGCATCAACAAAACCGCGACCACTCCGCAGACAATGCCTGCGATGGCCATCCCCCGCCTCGAGCTTTTAAGGCCTCTGATGCCGAATATGATGGCGAGCACGCCGAAGATACCCCCTATCCAAAACAAGCAACCGGGAATGCCGATGATTCCCAAAATGAGCGCGCCGGTCGCCATCCCCTTGCGGTCTTTTTGCTGTTGCTTGGAGTCGAGATAGGCGGGTATTTCTTGTCCTGGCGCGTATATTGGCTCGAGGGTGGGAAGCTCGGATGGATGCGAATCGGCGGCCGCGACAGGAGCCGGTGTATCGGAGTCGGGCGGAGAGTCGGAGTCGGGCGCGGATACGGACGGAGGGTCGGAGTCGGCCTCAGAGTCAACGCCAACCGCGGCCTCAAGGTCGGCACCAGAGTCAGCCGCGAGCGCGGAGTCAGCCGCGGATACGGGCGCGTCACTTTGTGGCACAAGATGTACCCGCACCCGGGTTCGTTCGGTCCAAGCCTGACCGTCCCAGTAACGGATTTGTGAAGTATCTCCCGTGGGCTCGGGATACCAGCCAGCAGGTACCTGACTATCTATCATGTACGTTTCACCTCATCGATTCAACGCGGCGATAATTTTTCGTCTCAAAAGAACTGTTGACTCTATCATACCACGCCATCTGACAGCCATTTAACTGCCACCGGCAGGACGCCATTTAATCAATGTCCCTCTAAAACCATATACTCCTATCATATCGTAATTTTATCAATGCGGACCATCTGGAGCGCGAGCATTTAATCAGCACTTCCCTTATACTAAACACCATGAAAGATACGTCTCTACCTATACTGCCCATGCTGCCCTTTCAAGAACACCTACAAAAGCCTTTGAGACGACCCCTGCCGCGGCCAGTCCCGGCGCACTCATCAATCAGGCCGCGTGGGCGGACGAATCATCACGCGCCAGAATCATCTGACCCATCGGCCAAACATGAACCCGACCAGCTGACACATTTTTCCTGGCTTTCACTTTTGCGCGCTTACGGCGTGGTGCTGGTGCTCATCTACCATTTTTATCCAGCCCTTCTACCCGCGGGCTTTTTGGGTGTGGATGTGTTCTTTGTATTCTCCGGCTATCTGATAACCTCGCTGCTCGTACGGGAGTTTCAAACAACCGGCCACGTTGACCTTCTCGCGTTTTACAAGCGCCGGGTGCGCAGGCTGCTTCCGGCGATTATATTCATGCTGCTGGTCATACTGCCCTTAAGCCTTCTCGTTTCACCCGATTTTCGTGCGGGCCTTGCCCAACAGACCGCCGCCGTTTTAAGCTGGGTCACCAATTTTTACGAGATAGCAAACGGCCAGTCCTACGCCAACAGGCTTCTGCCCCACTTTTTTACTCATACCTGGACGCTTTCTATCGAGATGCAGTATTACCTGATATGGGGAGCGTTGCTCTGCGCCGTGCTCCCCTTACAAAGCGTGTTACGCACCAGTTCGCTTCAGGGGGCTTTTCGCAGCATCATCGTGTTGATTGCGTTTATAGGAACCGCGCTTTCATTTCTCGCAATGCAACTTTTGCTCATAGGGGCTGACGACCCCAGCTCGGCTTATTACAACACCCTTTCGCACCTCTACCCGCTGCTTATCGGCTCCGCGGTCGGCGCGTTAGCCGGCTTTTCCCGCAGCCCCTTGGTAAAGATTGTCGAGCGGATAAAACCATCTATCGACATCGCCCTGACCACGTTATGTCTGCTGGGTATCACGGCAATGGCGGCCATGCTCTCCTTCGATAACACGCTCATTTATCATGCGGGCATCCTGCTTACGGCTATTTTGGTGGCGGTGGTCATCGTTTTGGGACGGGGTATGCAAAAGCGACTTGCCAAATACCCGGAACCAAAACTGCCTTTATACTTAGCAAATACTTCATACAGCCTGTATCTGTTCCACTGGCCCCTCTACATCATCATCGGCCAAAAAGGGCAACACTTCGCTCAAACCGCTCCGTCAGGATTCGCGCCGGCCATCACCATTGGCGCGGGCATCATAGCGCTCGCACTCACCTTTTTCTTCGCGCATATCTCGTATCGCTTTGTGGAAAAACCCTTCTCGTCTCGGGGAAAGGGATTTGCCCAGAGCGCGGCCGCTTTACGTGCCGTCATGCCACGCATACCTCCCGCGCTCATCGCCGGCTTTGTCTCAGTCGCGCTGATGGTGGGCTGCGTGGTGGCCGTAAAAACCGCCCCGGCAAAGACCTCCATCGAGCAGACGTATCAGTACGGCTCAATGATGCTCGACATCGGCCAACTCGACAGCTCTCACGCGGCCTTCGACCAGATTGCGCAACAGGGCGCCGACAGCGTAACCGGCCTGGAGGCGGTGGCGGAAGAGGGCAGCAACGAGGGCGACGCGAACGAATCGGTCTATATGCCAGGTAAAATCACCATAATCGGCGATTCGGTCACCCTTGACGCGGCCGACCCCATCCAAAAGGCTACGGGAGCCTATATCGATGCCGCTGTGGGGCGCAGTATGCGTCACGGGGTTTCGCTCATAGCGGAGATGGAGCAGGAGGGGCAGCTGGATGAATACGTGGTCATCGCGCTCGCGACTAACACGCACGCCGATTCGCTGGATGCCGCTTATGAGATTATCGAGAACATGGAACCCGGGCATCGCCTCATCTTTGTGACCGCCTACGGAGTAGGTCATGCCGAGATGAGCAATCTCAGCGCCAACCTGCGCGTACTGCCCTCGATATATCCCTTTGTCACCATCGCCGACTGGAACAGTGCCATCGCCGACAAAGAGGACCTCCTGGCTGCCGACGGTTATCACTGTCGCGGCCCCGAGGCAAGAAGCATCTACACTCAGGTGATAGTCGATGCCATCCGTACCGCACGCTCGGAGCCAACAACATGAACAGCACCACGATACCCTCTTTTATTCCCCGCGTTCTCATCCCGCTTGTGTTTGTGATTCTCACCCTGATGTGCGTGCTGTTCGCACTCGGAGTCATCCGCCCGCCAACGGTTGAGGTCACCGATTTGCATGACTTTGAGGACAACATCTACGCCGGTGAGATGCGACCGGACACCGAGGAATTTGTTGGGCCAGTACGCGTTTGGTTTGCCACCGGAGACATCTATGAGGGGATAATGGCCGACGGTCGCTTTGCCGGACAAGGAACGTTTATCGATAGCGACGGATGGACGTTTAGCGGAGCCTTCACACAAGGACGCCTGAGCGGCGAGGGAAGCTACGAAGACTCAAAGGGACGCTACGAAGGTCCCTTTAAAAACTCACTCCCCGAAGGCGAAGGCGTCTACCACAGCACCGAAGGCTGGAGCTACACAGGAACCTTCAAACAAGGCTCCCTAACCGACGAAGGCACCTTCAAATTCTCTGACGAAGAATGACAGTTGCCCCCGTCCCCCACTGCCTCGCTTGCCCCCGCCTCCCAACTGTCATATTATGTGCCTTTCGCCCGGTTGAATGGCGTGGTAGATGCGTAGAAAGTGGGGGGAATTGCCGGTATAATTTAGAAAAGTATCGAGAACAGGGAGTTATGTGTGGGTATGATAAAGCAGCGGGTTCAACGGATGGCCTTGCGTGGCGGGTCGACACTCGTATGGGTGATG
>JAISFJ010000084.1 GCA_031263665.1 Coriobacteriales bacterium | reverse complement strand
ATGCCCTTCTTGACCAACTTTTATTACAACAACGGCTTTCAACGTTTTTCTCCCGCCGAACTAAAGCCAGGTCAATTGGTCAGAATGATTAAGTACCAATGACGGAAGGATACCGTGTCAGGGGGACGTGGCTTTTGGGTCGTAGCCACTTGAGTCCCAGGCCGCCCGTCTGGATTGCCACACTCGCTCCGCTCGTTCGCAATGACGGTGAAGTGTAGGCTGTCGTGCTCGCCCGCAATGCCGTAACCATCAAAACATCCCACCTACTTGCTGAAACCTCCCATTCCCCTGTCCCACCCAATCGCTACACAACCAGCCGTTTTGTAACAGGTTATGCAGACTCACGCACACGGTCACAAAGTAATTCTTCAGATGTCTTATATTCTTCTCTTCGTCCCATATACAGTATCAACATCTGTGACTTTGATATGTTTGAAACTATTGTCAGGGGGTTTTGTTTCCCAGTAACGTGGTTATAGGTGTTTGATGGTGCGGCGGACGTCGAGGTATTGGTGGGCGCGATGGAGGAAGCCTGCCAGGTTGCGGCCGGTGGCGCGGTGTTGCATGTCTACCATCACCTCGAGTACCCGATAATTTTGTTGCAGTGCGCGAATGGTGAGTGCGACCTCAACGCCGTAGCCCTCGGCGAAGGGAAGCACCGCTTGGAGGCACTCCCACGTGAGTGCGCGTTGACCGCTGAGAGGCGCCTGTGTGTCATAACCGCCACCCCAATCGCGAATGGCGCTGCGCGCAAGGTTTTTTACGATGCCGAAGCCGCCGCTTCCAGGGGGTTTTGGCAGTACACCAATGGTCATATCCGCCAGGTCATCGAAAAGCGGAGAGAGAAGTGTAGACGCGTCTCGGGCGCTTTTTCCAAGGTCCGCGTCGAGAAAAAGGACGATGTTCGGCGATAAACCCGATGCGTTTGTTTCAAGGAAGGTGATGCCTTGCTGCAGGGCCGCTCCCTTACCGCCGTTTTTCTCGCAGCGTGCTACGGTGGCACCCGCCTGTTTGGCCAGTGTCGCGGTGTCATCCGTTGAGCCGTCGTCTATCACCAGTATCTGAATGGCGTCAGGTTTGGGCGCGGGGACTGCTTGGATGGCTTGGACGGTTGCGGCAATGGTCGCGGCCTCGTTGAAGGCAGGCACGAGGGCAACGACGTCCGCCCGCTGCCCCGCACTCGCTTGCTGCTCAACGTCCGCCCGCTGCCCGGCACTTGCTTGCTGCTCGAAATCCGCCCGCTGCCCGGCGCCCTTTGCCTCGGTTGAGTTTTGGTTGGTTTTCTCCCTGTCATTCATCGTCGTCGCCTCCCTTTTCCCCTTTGCACAAGACCTTTTACGCGCACGATAAACGAACGTATCAGTTCGGTTTCGGGTACTTTGAACACGCGGCACACGACGTAGTAGACGGCGAGCGCGAAGATGCCGCATACGGCGATGGTGGCAAGCGAGACGGGGATGCTCTGGTCGTAGCTCCCAAATGAGAAGATGAAGGGAATCACGTTGGCAAGCAGCGCCGCAAGCAGGATTTTGCCTCCGTCAAAGACGATTCCCGTTAAGCCGAAGGTGCCGATGCGCTTGCGCAGGACAAAGAGCATCACGGCTGTGAGCAGGGCATAAACGCAGGCATCGGCAAGTGGAATACCGATAAGGCCGAGCCCGTCAAACAGGCCAAAGCCTGTGGTGAAAAAGCCGTAGAGCGTGATGAGAAGTATGCGCCCTGCGGCATCGATGACGATAAAGCGGTTGAGGTCGCGCATCGAGCTGAATATCCGGTAGATAAACATATACGACGCATAAAACGGCAGCGCGACGCACCATGCGGCGACGACCTGCGCGACATTGACCACGTCGTCATAGGTAAACTCGCCGGCGTGATACAGCCCCGCCAGCTGATTTGACATCGTAAAGATGATGGCGGCCAGCGGAATGATGAGAAAGATGGTGCTGCGCAGACCGAGCCGGACATTGTTACGGAAGCTCTTCCAGTCCTCGGCGGCCGATGCCGCGCTCATCTCCGTAAGCAGAGCCGTGGAAAGTGCGACCGCAATCACACCGTAGGGCAGCTGATACCACAGCCAGGCAAACTGAATGGTCGCCGGCCCCTTGGCTGTCACGCTTAACGAGCAGGCGTTCATCACAGCCACGGCGATTACATTCATAATGATAAAAAGCACCGCGGGAAGCGCTATTTTAAGCGTGTCCTTTAAGGCGGGGTCTTTAAGGTCAACGCGAAAACGCAGCGGTATCTTGAGTTTTATCAGCGCGGGAATCTGAACGACGAATATCGCCACCACGCCCAGTGTTGTTCCGATGGCAAGCCACACCATCGCGCCACCGGGGCTGAACCGCGCGATAAAGGGGTAGCCAAAAAAAGTGATGATAACGACGATGTTGTTAAAAACCGGGCCGAGTGCCGGCCAGAGGAAGCTGCGATGAGCATTGAGCAGGCCGCTGATGATGGAGCCCACCCCATAAAAAACCATCTGGATAGCAAAAAAGCGGAAGAAGAACACGGCATTTTGGACATCAAAGCCGTCGGACTTGAGGAAGGATTGCGTAAAGACGACCTGCGGGGCGAAAATCGTTGCCAGAAGAGAAATCAGCCCCAGAGCAATGGCACCGATGCTTAAGAGGTTAGACGCGTAGGCCGAGGCACCGTCTTTTCCGCGCTTCTCAAGTTGTGCGAGGTAGACGGGGAGAAAGGCCGTCGCGAACACGCCACCGGCGAACAGTTCGAAGAGCGTATTGGGGAGGTTGTTCGCGATGGTGTAGGCCGAGGTGAGCCCGGTGACGCCGAGCACGGCACCCATGGCCCAGGTGCGGGCGAAGCCGGTAAAGCGCGAAAGCAGCGTCGCGGCGGACATGGTCGCGGTCGAACGGCCAACGGAGGGTTGCGGTTTTGCGTCCTCGTTCGTGCCTCCATCCGTGCTTGTTGCGCCCGCCTCTCCAACGTCCGCCTCTCCGGCCGCCTCCCCGCGTGCGGCATCCCGTAGGGGACGGCGTCCCCGACGTCCCGCCTCTGCCGAGGCCCTCGCCCCTGCGCCCGCCGCGCCCGCCTCAACAACGCCCGCCTCCCCATCCGCCGCGCCCGCATCCACAACGCCCGCCTCCCCATCCGCCGCGCCCTCATCCACATCCCCGCCTTCAGCTGTCTCTACGTTGTCCCGAGAGAGCAGCCCCAGCGCGCTTTGTTGTAGTTCGCGCAGGGTGATGGGCCTTTCCGTTGGCCCTTCGGCAAGCATCCGCAAATGCCAACTGTGCAGGTCACAGATGAGCCAGACAAAGCAGGAGATGGGATAGATGAGCAGCACCGCCGGCGTAAACACTCCCGAATCCTCGAGAATAAAGGTGATGGCGGCGAGCACAAAGCAGACCGAATACGTTGCCCTGAAGGCCGTGTTGCGCTGCCAAAATTCGCGATAAGTTCCCGGTTGCAGCACGCGCAGGACCACGAGAAGGATGAAAACGAGTATCAAAAACACGATTATGACGGTGGGCACATAATTGCGTATCAGGTCTAAAGAGTAGACCCAAACATCGTTGGCGATGCCGGTAATGAGCGTGAAGAAGCCCTGTTCCATCGAAGGAGTGACATGGTACATATGAGAGCTTGGATTAAAGGTGATGTCCGCGTAAAGAACGCCGAGCGCAAGCCCAAAAGCGGCCACCAGCGTGAGCACCACCAGCCACCAGCGCAGGCGTCGCCCGTTAAAGAGCCACCAACTGAAAAAGCAGCCGAGAAAGCCCCAGACAAGCGGACCAAAACTTGCTCCAAGCCATGGGCTCGTTGCGATAAAAAGTAGAATGGCCGAGCCGAGAGGGTAGCCCCAGCGCTTAAAGGCGGGGATGCCTAATGCGTTGGGGTATCGGTTGATAAGCAGGCCAGAGAGGGTAATCCATGCGCCAAAGAGCATGGCACCCTGCTCGTTGCCCATGCCGTAGTAGCGCGCTCCCTCCGTGATGTCATAAGTGAGATACCCCGCCGTGTTCAAAGGGCCGCCGAATACCTGCCCGATGATGATGACACCTATCGTCAAGCCGTATAAGGCGATGAGTGAGTTGACCCATTTGGTGTGCCATCCCACAAGCAGCGCCGCAAAGGAGATGACACCCACCCAGGACAGAACGGCAATCGTGAGGTCGGTGCCACTCGGTTGAGCCGGCAACAAAGAAAACATCAAAAAGGTCGCGGGAGGAAAGGCCAATACGATGAGCCAGAGGATGCGTACGGCTGGAATCAGCACGCCGCGCGAGCCAGGCTTTTCTCGCTTGCCGAGAAATGAAAGGAGGATGGAGAGCGCAAACGTGAAAAATACGAGCGCCAGAAAAGCGAAGTTCATCGCCGCCTTGGTTGTGAGCACGCTTTCGCTTGTAACCAGGTCATGTTGCAGATGCTGCGCGCGGGCGTCGGGGCTCACATGGGCGGAAATCCCCTTGATGGTTGCTTTGGAGTACAAAGGGGAGTTTTCGGCTTCGTTAAGGTGGTTGTAAAGCGCGGTGAGGTCCGCTGAGGTGATAAGGCCTGCCCGATGCGTAGAGTCCGAGGTCAGATAGCCAAAAAGCCCTCCGCCATAGATGATGGCGGGCGTATACTCACGGGCGGGCTCGCCGCCGTTGAACAACGGAGCCGTAACGATGATAAGCAGACAGTCCGCGGGCATTTTCTCCGTGAGAAACGTATTGATTGTCAGCGCGGTGGCGGGAAAAAACGTATGTTCGGCGATGGCGTAGCGGCCGACTTGGGGGTTTTCTAACAGCGCGGCGACGCCTCCGTCTTTGGGAGCGCTCAGATTTCCAACAGCGGAGCCCTTCAGCAACTGCGCGGTTTGTTCGGTGTTACGCTCGGCAATGCTATTCCAGGTGAGGCCGGGGATGTACAGAATAGCAACAGGCGTATTTGTCTCCTCGGAGATGGGACGAATGGTCTCGATAGCAGGGGGTTCGTGTCCTTCGAGTTCCTCAAGATAAAGGACACTGGTTGCCTGCGCCACAGTCGCCTGCGCCAACAAAGCACAGACGAGCAGGACGGCAAACAGCACAAAGCAACGAGGACGTCCATGGAGCCTGGAAAACTTGAGAGATAACATGCGTCAATGATACGGCAAGCGATAGCCCCCTGTCCAAACAAGACCCAAATGAGATAGGGGGAACAGACCTGTCGTCCCCTTGACAGGTTGACAGGTCTCATTTGCCCGTGACACATGAAATTGTGCCATAATAGAGAGGAACATCTCTGAAGGGAGATAGGTGGCGGGGTGACTGTCTCAAGGCGTAAGGTAGTTAAAGCGTTCGGTGTGGTCTTGATGGCCTTTGTGTGCACGTTTCTTTTCGCGTGTTCGCTGG
>JAISFJ010000023.1 GCA_031263665.1 Coriobacteriales bacterium | reverse complement strand
GATTTGGTCAAAAACCTTAAAGTTACAAAAGGTTTTGTAGGTTTTGGTTTCAGTTTTCCCTGGGGAGTGCTTTTTCAAGGCAAGGGAGTGGTCGAGTGGCTGACATGAACAATGAGGAGCCTTTGTTGGTATCCGTTAAAGAATTTTCTGACTTCACTGGTGTCAAGGAGTCCATTCTTCGCTATTATGACGCGATAGACTTGTTTAAGCCATCTGAACGTGGCGCGAACAACTATCGTTATTATTCGCTTTCCCAGATACAAACGATTAAACTCATCGAGACACTTCGCAGCCTCAAGGTTCCGCTCAAGCGTATCAAGAAGATTATGGATGAACGCAGCCCCGAAACCATGGCCGAAGTGCTCGCGCATTATGAGCTGGAAATGAACAATGAGCTCAAGGCGCTTCAGGAGTCCTTTGCCTTGGTGCATATGCTGCGTACACTCATGCAAAGCGCCCTTCCTCGGGATGAGGCTGAGATGACCATCAGGTTTTCAGAAGAGATGCGGATTGCCCTTGGACCAATCAATGATTTTCAGCCGAGCGAAGAAAACTATCATCGGGTATTTTCAAACTATTATCGTATTGCGCGCAGTCTCAGAGTGAATCTGGGGTATCCCATAGGTGGTTACTTCGATACGGTCGAGGAGTTTTTGAAAACGCCGGCACAGCCCAAACGCTATTTTTCCCTTGACCCCAGCGGCCTGGAGGTCAAACGGGCCGGCAACTACCTCATGGGCTATACGCGGGGAGGCTACGGCACGATGAATGACCTGCCCACACGCGTCGATTCTTACCTGAAGGAGCACGATATAGCTCAGGCGGGGCCGGTTTATCAGATATATATACTCAACGAGGTCAGCATCCAGGATACGCAGGATTATCTCCAACAGATTTCGATATGGATGGATTAGGATGGATTAGTAGAGAGGTCAGACCATGAGCGAAAAGACATTGTTAAAGGTAGAAGGCATGAGCTGCCAGCATTGCGTGAGCGCCGTCACCAATGCGCTGGAAGCACTCCCCGGAGTAAAAAAGGTAAAGGTGAGCCTGGAAAAGGGCGAGGCCAAAGTAAAACACGAAGCCGAAGTTACCCTGGAGGCCATGAAAGCCGCCATAACCGAAGCCGGCTTCAACACTCTGTAAAAATTCCGTCGATTTTTCTCTGCGCTCAATAGTTGTAGCGGTGTAGTTGTAGTGCATATTGAACGGTACCGGTTATATGTGTTGGGGTGGGGATTTCTGGTACACTGGAAGCTGGTTGAAAGGAATCGCCATGGACACCCAGCTCGAAGCCTCCTTTACTGACGACGTGATAGCGGGACCCGGCCTTGTCATCATTACCGGGATGTCGGGCGCGGGGAGAACCGAGGCCATGCACACCTTTGAGGACCTCGGCTACTTCTGCATCGATAATCTGCCCCCTTCACTTCTGCTCAATCTCGTCTTGTTGGCGGGGCTGCCCACGGGTGGCAAGCGGAGGCTGGCGGTGGTCTGCGATTTGCGGGCGAAGGAGTTTTTTTACGAACTCAATGAGGAGCTGCGTCGCATCGTTGAAGCGGGCGTTTCTTATCGCATCCTTTTTCTCGATTCGCGCGATGACGTGTTGCTCGCGCGCTTTAAGGCGTCTCGCCGTCGTCATCCGCTTACCGAGGGTGGCATGACCATCAGCGCCGGCATCCAGCGCGAGCGCGACCAGTTGGCGACCATGCGTGAAATGGCGGATTCCATCATTGACACCTCGGAGATTGACCCGCGCGCTCTGCGCCGAAACATTCGCAGTCTCTTTTCCAAACAGACCGACCAGGAAAGCCTTGTTGTCTCCGTCTTTTCGTTTGGATTTAAGCATGGTATGCCGGTTGATGCCGATATTATCATAGACGTCCGGTTTCTTCCCAATCCCTATTACGAGCCGCGGCTGCGCACTCACACCGGCCTGGATGATGAGGTGCGGGATTTTGTGCTCACCCAGGACGAGACGCGTCGCTTTCTTGAGAGCTGGTGCGGCCTACTCGATGTAATCATGCCGGGGTATGTGAAAGAGGGTAAACAGATGTTGTCAATTGGCGTGGGTTGTACGGGCGGCCAGCATCGAAGCGTGGTGCTCGCCGAGGAAACCGGCCGGCATCTGAGGCAGACGGGTTATGGCACGGCCATAACCCATCGCGACCTCGCGTTGGCAGAGGTTAATTAGGGAGACGATAACGCGTAATGACTAGTCATCGTCTCTTCGGCGCAGCGACCACTCATTTTCTCCCTGAGTATCGGGCGGTTGTTATTGGGGGCGGCACGGGGGCTCCGGTGAGTATCCGCGCCCTACTCAACTTGGGTGTACAGACGAGCGCGGTGGTTGCCATGGCCGATGATGGAGGCTCGACCGGTATGCTTCGCGAGCACACGGGCATGGTGCCTCCCGGCGACATCCGCAAGTGTCTGGTGGCCATGGCGGCCGACCCCACCAGCGTCTGGGTCAAGGCCTTTAAGCAGCGTTTCTCCTACGTGAACGACCATACGCTCGGTAATCTCATGCTTACGGCGCTCAATGAGGCTTCGGGCTCGTTTTCTGAGGCCATTGCTTTGTGCGGGCAGTTGCTTGAGGCGCGCGGCATGGTGTATCCCTCAACTCTCGAAAGCGTTCAGCTTACCGGCCGCACGCGTGACGGGAGACATCTCGTTGGGCAGGCGAATATTTGCGCTTCCGAAACCGCGCTCGCGACAGTTGCGCTTGAGCCTGCGCGACCGCCTGCCTTTGAGCCTGCGCTTGCCGCTTTGCGCGAAGCCGACCTCATCGTCTTGGGCCCTGGCTCGTTGTTCACCTCAATCATTCCCAACCTTTTAGTCCCCGGCGTGCTCGATGCGATTCGCGAGCGTACGGGGATAACGGTCTTTCTCTGCTCGCTGGCGGATATGCAGGGCGAGACCTGGGGACTTAACAGCGCCGAGCTCGTCGAGGCCCTGTTTGACCACGGCATGAGAGGGCTTTTGGATGTCGTGGTCATACATCAGCCGGCCGAGGGCAAGGCGCCCGGCTCCGTGACAGCACGTTTCGCCGCCGTCTCCGCCGATGCGCCGTCCGCGACACAAGATGACAGTTCGAAGAACGCCTCGGTGCGTCGCGTGCTTTTTAGCCGGGAGCTTGCCCAGCGTATCGAGGCCGCAGGGCCTTTACTTATCGTCCGCGACCTCGTTGACCCGTTGCGGCCTACCTGGCATGATATTCCCGTCTTGTCCGAGGTGTTAGAGGGGGTTTTAGACGCATGTCCTTCACGGCAGAGGTGAAAGATGAGCTTTCGAGGCTTTTGCCAGAACATGCTTCCTGTCGCAAAGCCGAGCTGTCCGCGCTCATCCGCATGCAGGGGCGACTTTCTGGAAACTATCGCCTTGAGATAACGACGGAAATCGCGCCGGTTGCCCGTGCCGTTGTGCGTCTTTTGCACGGCGTCTACCAGCTTAAAACCGAAATCACCACCCGTCGTAGCGTTTTGCATAAGACCTACAACTATCTCATCACCGTTCCGGCCCAGCTCTGCCTTGAGGATGCCATTCGCGATATGGGGATACTCTCGGATTCCGGCCTTGAACTCGGCATCGACCCCGCTTTAGTGAAAAGCCCCTGTTGCGCGGCCTCGTATCTGCGGGGCGCCTTTCTCGGCGGCGGCTTTATTTCCAACCCGCAGGGGGACTTTCACTTTGAGCTGACCTGTGGGCACGAGACG
>JAISFJ010000017.1 GCA_031263665.1 Coriobacteriales bacterium | reverse complement strand
GGTGTTTTTCTGGGCGCTCATACATCTCATTCCCGGGCCGATAGTGATGCTTTTTGGAGTGACGGACGATTTGTTTACCTTTACGATTGGAGCGCTTAAAGTTCAGATGTTCATGATGCCGTTTGTCGGTTTGCAAGTTGTTGCCACTCAGTACTTTCAATCAAGTGGCCAACCGCTCAAATCGATGTTCCTTTCGATGACACGACAGATACTTTACCTGATACCCCTCATCTATCTTCTTCCCCTGGTCATCACGTCGATCTTTCCTTCTCTCGCGCCGCTTGATGGGGTGTATTACGCTTATCCAGTCGCCGACGCGCTGAGTGTTATCACCTGTGGCATCCTCATGGTCTTTGAATGGCGCCGGCTCAACGCCATAATACGAGAACAGAAAGCCATTTCCGAAGCGGCAACGTAGAGTTATCGGAGCGGACCTGTCAAGGGGACGTCCCCTTGACAGCAGGTCCCACTATCTCAACTCAGTAGCGGTTATCAAAGATGCGTTTGCTCTTTTTTTCGGAGCGAGGGAGGTCGCCCAGTTCAACAGCCTTAGGAATTACGGATAGGTTGAGCTTGTCTTTGATGGCTTGGTTGAGTGCCAGCTCGATATAGGGGCGATGTTCTTCGGGTGAGCCGGTCTCAAAAAATACCGTCATGATGTCGCGTCCGTTCAGGTGGTCAATCATCACCTGGTACTCGCTTGAGGCACCTTCGGTGACGGCGAGCGCTTCTTCGATATGCGCGGGAAAGATATTGATGCCCTTCACCTTTATCATGTCGTCGCTGCGTCCGATGAGGGTTTCGATGCGTGTGTAGGGGCTTTTGCAGGGACAGTCGCCAACCACGATGCGTGTCAGGTCGTGTGTGCGGTAGCGAACGAGCGGCGCGCCCTCTTTTACCAGCGTCGTGATGACGAGTTCACCGCTTTGCCCGTCGGGGAGCACCTTGCCCGTATCGGGGTCGATGATTTCGAGATAGAGGTAGTCGTCCCAGCAGTGCATGGCTGTCTGCGCCTCGCAGTTGATGCCGATGCCTGGTCCGTATATCTCGGTGAGCCCGTAGATGTCATGCAGGTCAACACCCAGTTCATCGGCTATGCGGGCGCGCATTTTCTCGCCCCAGCGCTCGCTGCCGATAACCCCCTTGCGCAATTTTATCTTCTCGCCTATGCCACGTTCCGCAATGGTCTCGGCGAGCAGCAGCGCGTAGGAAGAAGTTGCGCCGATGACGGTGGACTTAAGGTCTATCATCATCTGGAGCTGTTTGTCCGTGTTGCCAGGGCCCATCGGGATGGCCATGGCACCGAGCAGTTCCGCGCCGAGCTGAAAGCCAATGCCGGCCGTCCACAGGCCGTAACCAGGTGTGATGTGGATGCGGTCGTCCTTTGTTACCCCCGCCATTTCATAGCAGCGCGCAAACATGACCGACCAGTCGTGTACGTCTTTGGCGGTGTAGGGGATGATGACTGGCACGCCGGTTGTCCCGCTGGAAGAATGAACGCGAACGATGTCTGAGGGGGCAACCGCGGCGAGCCCCAACGGATAGGCGTCGCGCAAATCGTCTTTTGTGGTCAGCGGCAACGCCTGAAAATCCTCAAGCGTTCGCATGCGCCCCGTGTTGATGTTGGCATACTTTCGCGCGTAAAAAGGACTCTTGTCTTTGATGTCCGCAACCAGCGTTAACGCCTTTTCAAACGCCTGCTCCCGTAAGCTCATATCCCATTCCTCTTCTGTTGTGGATGCCTTTTAAGAAGTACTGAGCAAACCATCCCACGCCATCTGGCAAGGCAGCGTTAATCAGTGCCCTCAAACACGCTAACACAAAAGTGCCGCCCGTACAAAACTACTGCTATTTCACGCTATACTGTTCTTTACATGTGGGAAGGGGAATTGCTGACTATGTATGGCGTCTCATTCCTGCGTAGTGCGTTGTGTGTGGGGAGGGGAAGTGCCCTCAAGGAGGAAGGATTGTGGGAGTTATGGATGGTATGGAGATAGAGGCGTTGGACATTTATACGGATGACAGTTGCAATCTGTCTCGGGAGTGGCTTGCCACACACGGGGTGGGCTTGTTGCCGTTGAGCGTGACGTTGGACGGGAGGGAATGGCCAGTGGAGATGCGCGACAGTCCCACTCCCTTTTATGAGGCGATACGAAAGGGCGCCCGCCCATCAACCGGTACCATTTCAACAGGATTGGTTGAGACGATGTTTAACAGGTCATTGGAGCGTGGCAAAGACATCCTCTATATTGGGCTTCCCGCGAAACTCTCAAGCAACTTTCGACAAATCCAGGATTTGGTAAAAGGATTTGCCGTCGGATGTAAGCAGAAGATATGCTGCATGGATTCTCGGTCGGCGACAATGGGGCACGGTCTGCTGGTGACCGAGGCGGTGCGGCTACGCGGTGAGGGTCGGCCGGTGGACGTTATCCATAATGCTCTTGAGAAGTTAAGCGACCACATCAGGATTCTCTTTATGCTGGACGATCCTCGTTATCTCAAAGCTGGCGGCAGGGGAGAAGAAGCTCTCCAATGGGTGGCTCGTTTTATCTCAAAACTGAAAATCAAGCCCGTTTTGACCATCAATCGTCAGTGCGCCATCAAGTTTCACAGTGTATCACGCAGTCGTAAAAACGCGGTGAATCAGATGATGGAATATCTGAGAACAACGATAGACGGAGCTCGCGAACAGGTTGTTTACGTGGTTCATGCCGACATACCCCGCCTTGCGGAAACAGTGGCCGATGCGGTGCGAAACACGCTCGGGACTCAGCAAAAGGTGGCGATTTCGGAAGTTCCTCCTGTGCTCGGCGCACACGTTGGCCCCGGTACGGTGGCGCTTGTCTTTTTGAGTTCTGAGGCCAGGAGTTAAACGAGGCGGTTTACTTTCTTAACCAAAAACCAGAGGAATGACCTGCTTAAAAATGAAGAATCCGACGAGCATGAAGGCTCCAAGGGCGATGAGTAACACGCCTTTACGTCTGGTCATGGTTCTTTGTTTTGCCCGTGCGCTCGTGAGGGTAAGATAGCCAGCGAGTATGATGATTGCCGCCACGATTCCAGAAAACGCTGATATGCCTGGATGAAAAAACGACAGTGGGTTGTTCGCGTAACCAACAAGGCGACCAAAGAACTCGAATATCAAACCAAACATAATCAGGATTGTCCATGACACAATAAAGCCGGTGTTCCCGTAGTCCTGGCTTTCTTTTTGTTCAGTCATCAAGCCTCCCCTGTGCCATCGTAATCACGCGTTATTTCAAAGCAAACAAGCAATTACCAGCATACCATACTTTCAGTATATTACTACAAATGTGAAAAGTATGAAT
>JAISFJ010000016.1 GCA_031263665.1 Coriobacteriales bacterium | reverse complement strand
CGGCCATGAGGCCAACGGGTCCGATGCCGATAACAACCACGGTTTCTCCATAGGCGACTTCGGCGTTGTTCGCACCGTGAAAACCGGTGGGTACCATGTCCGAAAGCATGACGGCTTCGCTCGCGCTGATTTCTTCGGGAAGATGTGCCAGGTTGCCATCGGCTTGGTTAACGTGAAAATATTCGGCGAAGGTGCCGTCTTTAGTGTTTGAGAACTTCCAACCATTAAGCATTCCGTAGGAGTGCTGCGAAAAGCCCGCCTGCGACTCGACGGCCTCCCAATCTGGGGTGATGGCGGGAATAATGACCCGGTCGCCCGGCCTGAAGTCTTTGACCAGAGCGCCAACTTCCACAACCTCGGCGCTCGCCTCGTGGCCCAATATCAGGTCATGGCGCTCGCCAATCGCGTGTTCCCACACCGTGTGCACGTCTGAGGTGCACGGCGAAATCGCCAACGGCTTGCAAAGCGCGTCATTGGGGCCTATCTCCGGAATATCTTTCTCAATCCAACCAATCGTGTCATAGCCAAGCATAGCCAGGCCCTTCATCGTAGCCATAGGTTTCGTCCTTTCTCTCAATGCTTCAAGTAGTTACATCAACTACGCCCGCTGTACATATGTCTGAGTAGGGTAAAATCGCGTAGGGAGAGGTCTTGCGAGTCGGCCCTTGCTCCGACAGATATATTGCAGTATATGACAGCTCGATGGCTTTGGGCCTGGGGGGTGCGACATTTTATCGATTTCGACGGATTATGTGCAAAACACTACGTCCGAACGGTAAGGCAAGGGCAAATGCTACAATAGTGATTCTTGTTATCAGACACGCGATGGTACGTACAACAAACGTAATGGTGTGTACAACAAATGAGAGACAATCGAAAGGAGCCGTTGTGGCAACAATCCACCCGCTTCGCATGAGTCAGCTTTATGCTCCCACGCTCAAGGAGGACCCGGTTGATGCCGAGATAGCCTCACATCGTCTGCTCGTGCGGGCGGCGATGATACGCAAGGTCGCCTCGGGTGTGTATTCTTTTTTGCCGCTGGGCTTTAAGTCCCTGCAAAAACTCGAGCAGATAGTTCGCGAGGAGATGGAGGCAATCGGTTCTCAGGAGTTGCGTATGTCCATCATCCAACCTGCCGAACTCTGGCACGAGAGCGGCCGATGGAGCGATTACGGCCCCGAGCTCTTTCGCCTGAACGACCGCCATGAGCATGCGTTCGCCTTAGCGCCAACGCATGAGGAACTCATCACCTTTCTCATTCGCAACGAGTTACGCAGTTATCGGGAGCTTCCCAAATCGCTGTTTCATATCACCAATAAGTATCGCGATGAGATACGGCCCCGTTTTGGCCTGTTGCGAGGGCGCGAGTTTGTCATGAAGGACGCCTACAGCTTCCACGCCACCAAAGAAAGCCTCCAGGAGACCTACGATGAGATGGCGGCGGCCTATGGGCGCATCTGCGAGCGGCTGGGGCTGAACTACTATCCGGTTGAGGCCGATTCCGGGCAGATAGGCGGCAAGGTGACCTGTGAGTTCATGGCGCTTGCCGATGCCGGTGAGGCCGAAATCGCGCATTGTACCTGCGGATACGCCGCCAACACCGAGGTTGCCGAGGCCCATATCCGGCCCCTTTCTCACGAGGCCCACGAGGGGGCCGCGCTGTCAAAGATACACACGCCCATCGAGGGCACCATCGCTGCGCTCGCGGCTTTTCTCGGCATACCCGAAGAGGCGACCGTTAAGGCGTTGAGCGTCAAAGACCCTGAGGGCACCATGAGCGTGCTCTTTATTCCGGGCGACCATGAGCTTGCGGAGGTAAAAACGAACAGGGCCATTCCTGGCTTTGAGTTTCTTACCGACGATGAGATGCTCAAGGCGGGCTTGGTCAAGGGTTTTATGGGGCCGGTCGGCTTGCCAAAGGGGGTACGGGTTGTTGCCGACATCTCGCTTAAAGACACGCGACGGTGGGTTGTCGGCGCCAACGAGAAGGACCACCATTACGTCGGTGCCGCTCAGGGCAGCGATTTTACGGTCGATGTCTGGGCCGACCTCGCGCTTGCCCAGGCCGGCGACTGCTGCTCTGTCTGCGATGAGCCGCTCAGTTTTGCGCGCGGCATCGAGGTGGGGCAGGTCTTTCAGCTGGGCACCAAGTATTCTGAGTCCATGGCGGCCTATTTTATGGATGAGGACGGCTTTGAAAAACCGTTCCTCATGGGGTGCTACGGCTGGGGTGTCACGCGCTCGCTTGCCGCGGTGGTCGAGCAGCACAACGACGAGGGTGGCATTGTGTGGCCGATGAGCATAGCGCCCGCCGAGGTTGCCGTGCTCCCGCTCGTCATGGGCGATGACGCGGTGGAGCCGACCGCCCTTACGATAGCAGAGGAACTTTGTGCCTTAGGCATTGAGGTTGTGATTGATGACCGCTTTGAGCGCGCGGGCGTAAAGTTTAACGACGCAGACCTCATCGGGTGGCCCTATCAGGTCATCGTGGGCAAACGGGGGCTTGAGGCCGGAGCGGTTGAGTTTAAGGACCGGCAAAGCGGCGAAAAACAACAGCTTGCTCTTGATGAGGCGGTTGTTCTTATCGCAGCGGCGGTAAAAGATGTCCGAGCCCGCTATCTCTAAGGACGTCGAGTGCTCCCTGCGACTCGAGCGCTTTTCGCAACTTGAGCGTTTTCCCCACGTGGCGCCTCAAAGTTTTTCGTTGCCGTGGCTCATCGCCTTCACCACTCTTGCCCGGCGTGAAGAGGAGTCATCCGAGACCTTCGATTTTGCGGCTGGCAAAGGTGAGAAGTGCCGTCGCGAGCTTGAGGCGGCAATCGCGCCACTCGATGTTACCTGGTTGAGTCTTGAGCATGGTGCAAAAATTGTTACGTTAAATAGCGATAATGTGAGAGGCGCGGACGCGACGCGCGATGCTGGTGCGATACGTGGCAATGCTGGCGATGCTGGCGGCGCTTCTGCTTCCTCTTCTCCAAACGCTGACGCGGCCATCATCACACAACCGGGCACCGCGGCTGCCTTTACCACTGCCGACTGCCTCCCGCTCGTCTGCGTGGACACGCAAAACAGGGTAGTTGCCGCCATCCACGCAGGTTGGCGTGGCCTCGCCGCTGGCATCATCGAGCAAACACTCGAGCGCCTCAAAAAGGAGTGCGCGACCTCGCCCGAGCAGCTTAAGGTTTGGCTGGGCCCCGCTATCGCGCGCGATGACTATGAGGTGGGCGCTGAGGTTCGCGATGCCCTGCTTGCCCGCCCGGGCATCACCGAGGCGTGCTTTTTGCCCTCGCCCTGTGACCCCGCCCGTTTTCTTGCCGATGTGCCCGGTGCCGCGACTGCTCTACTCACCTCACACGGCGTCCCCGCGCAAAACATCGAGCGCTGCCCCTTCTCCACGAGGCAAAACCCCCTCCTCCACTCTTTCAGACGCGACGGCCTCCAATCAGGCCGAATGGCCACCCTCGTCGGAATAGCAGTCTAAGCTCAATTATTACCCGCTGGAATCACCTAAAAAGAGTCAATTCCAGCGGGTAATATGCTATGTTCTTCGCGAAGAATTTCAAACTAAGAGGCGAGTTCGATAGGTGTACTGTCGACAGGTTGTATCGCTCACTATCCTTCTATGCGGTAAAATGAGCGCTATGACTTTTCTTAGGCATCCTTGGCCGCCGTGCTATGACACGTGCTCGCGTGTACTTGTTCTC
>JAISFJ010000002.1 GCA_031263665.1 Coriobacteriales bacterium | reverse complement strand
TCAAAAACCACCGGCATGAACACCGACGTCGACAACTACCTCTTTGGCTCCATACTCGCGCTCACGCGTGAGGATGTGGTGCTGAGCGTTGCCTTGAGCCTCGTCGTTCTCATCGTGTTCGCCCTGTTCTACCACCGCATATTCGCCGTGACCTTCGACGAGACCTACGCGCGCGCGACCGGCGTGCCAGCGGGTTTTTACAACACGGTGCTTGCCCTGCTCACGGCCTTGACCATTGTATTGGGGATGCGGATGATGGGCGCGCTCCTCATTTCGTCGTTAGTGATATTCCCCGCCCTCTCGTCGATGTGGCTCTGCAAGCGCTTCTCGACCGTGACCATCTGTGCGGCGGTCATCTCGCTTATCTGCTACCTTGTCGGCCTGCTCGTCTCCTTTGCCTATCAGACCCCCACCGGCGCCAGCATCGTCCTGGCAAACCTCGCGGTATTCATCCTGTTCTACGCGCTCTCCCGTCTCATCGCCCTCATCGCCAGCAAACGCCTTTGATTAAAGCGGGTAGCCAGGTACCTTGTGTTGTGTCTTGCCACCCACCGAATAAATGAATCCGTTGGTGGGATATAGGAGGAGAAAGTGATTGAATATTTTGTAGTGGTTTATAAATTGATTATCAAGTTAACCGCTAGAAGACAAAATTGACTGCTAGAAGATTAAGTTAACCGTTAGAAGGGGAGGAGGCGAGCAGTATGTGGGATTGGCGTTTGCTTGTTAAAGGCATTTTTGGCGCAGTGACCAGTATTTTGGGCTCGGTGAGCATCTATCTCGGTTTCTGAAACATCATCTGAAGCTCTAAAGGAAAACCCCGGGCCCCTGTGGTCGGGGTTTTCCTTTGGAAGTGTCCTTTGGAACTGCGGAGGTCTTGTGAGGTTTTCATGAGGGAGATTCAGTAGTACTATTGGTTATTGCACGTCAGGAACATCATATATATCTATAAAGGGAGGGAGAGATTACCTATGCAAAAATCAAGCAAAGGAATCGGTCGGGAGCTTGCCGCAAAGGACGGCATAAAAGAGCAACCACTTTTGGTGGCGTTGCTTGCCGCTGCCGTACTGGCGATGACCATTCTAAGCATTGTCGCCGTAGCTCAAGGATTTGAAACGCGCGGACAATTCAGTACGGACGGAGCCATCATCGAGGCTTCAGTTGTCGATGGAATCTCGGCGGCAGCGGTGGCAAAACAAGAGCAGGGCACTTCGCCGCAGGTTGCGCAGGATACGCAAGGCGAAGAGCAGGCTGCGATAACGGTAGCTGCGAAGGTGCCTGTCGCATCGCCCGCCCCTGCGCCTTCGAGCCCGGAGCCTTCGGGCTTTGAACCGCCCGCGTCCATCCCTTCAAGCCCCTCAGAGCCACAAGCCGCAGAGACACTGCCCATCAGTGAGTTTGATGAGTCGGAGGTTTTGGCTTTGAGCAATGAGGCGGTCGTTGACAATGCCGCAGCCATCGCCGGTTCGCAGGAGGTTGGCGTCCTGATAGCCCAGGCGCAGGAGGATCTCGGCCGGGATTTCACGGATGAGGAGTTGGAGCTTCTGGCCTCTGGGCTCAAAGCGCAGTACGCCTACGATCAGGCCCTTGCGGAAGGCAGGGCGGCGTCGCAGCAGTTCACTGCCGAGGAGCAGGCAGCCATCGATGAGGCCGTCAACGAGATAGCCGCGCTCGATGCTGAGGCGGCTCAGGCCGAAGGCAACCTCACAACCTTTGCCAGTACTGGCTCGTTGCTCTCTGGCTTCACTCCTGGCGGCAGATACTCTGTCGGCGTAGGGGTATATCCCACTATGAAGGGCAAGATACTGGTGACTGCGGACTGGTTCAGCAACCTCATTCCCACCGGTCATGCCGCGCTGGTTATCAATCAATCCTCCGCGTACACGTCCTTGCCCCAGGGTGTGACCATCGAGCCCAATGACTGGTATGATCCCAATCGCCATCAGACTGCGTTTGGCCTTGATGTGACCAGTACCAACGCCACCCAGGAAGCGAAAGCGACCGATTGGTGCGCTCAGCAGTTGGGCAAACCCTATAACTACCTGTTTGTTCTTCCGCAGCGTACCGATGCGTATTACTGCTCGTCGCTTGTCTGGCAAGCGTACAAGAATACCTGCAACGTGAATCTCGACACTTCGGCATGGAATCTGCTCGGGCTTGTGAGCGTGCATCCCATGGAGTTTGTTGATTCGTCCAAGACCACGCTGGTCTATCGACAGGGGACGGCCCGTACGGGTTGGCAGTACGTCAACGGTGTGCTGTATTACATCGGCGCAAATGGCAATCCCCTTTAGGGGTTTGTCGCGTCATAACCTATGTGGGGATTATTTCGGGATAGCCTGCGGAGGCAGCAGTCTGTGCGCTATACCGTGAAGCGCTCCTGCACTATCATCATGTGTCTGGCGGTGAGCCTTGTGCTTGCCGCCTGCGCTTCTCCGTTGTCTTCACAAAGCGATGCTTCGCAAAACAGTGCCGCGCGTGCGGAGACGTTCACGGGCGTTGCCGTCATACGGCCCCATCATTACAGCGAATCTGCCTTCATTGAGCGTCTCGACGGCGCGCTTGAATTATTGGAGCGCACCGAGCTTCCCTACGCGGGGCTTGAAAACGCCTGGGGCGCACCGGCCGTCTCAAACGGGATCGTCTACCTTGTCGCTCAGGGTGTGGAAGGCGTGCGCGATTCCCGGATTGTCATAGGGGTCGACCTCGTCACAGGTGAGACCCGTGAGTATGTCGTCGACCGTTCGGCGCTCAAAAGCGTGGTGGCAACCGAGCGCTATCTTTTTGTTACGAATGTCCTCAACGACACGTCGACCATCACGCGGGTGAACCGGCAGAGTGCCGAAACCACCAGCATTGACTTCACGGGTGATTTTCTGGTTGGCATCACCGCCTGCGGCGAGCGGTTGGCAGTGCTCAGGCAGCCGGGCTTCGATTTCTCCGGCGACGCCGAACTCGTGCTCCTCGATGAGGAACTGGCACCTCTGCGCGTGATTCCCCTGAAGGGGTTGGGCAGCGCTGCCAACATGACAGCGGTTGGGGGAGACACGCTGTGCTTTGGAGCCTACCGGGAAGATGCGGCTTCGAGCACGCAATACCGTAACACGCTGCATCTCTATTCGTTGACGACGGGTGAGTTGCGCACGATTGACGAATCCGATTATCGCTACGGTTTTGCGGCTCTAAGCGGGGAATATCTCATCGCCTTACAAAGCGAGGTGAATCTTGCCGAGGGCAACCGGATACTTGTCTTTGACTCCACGCGCGGCCAGTCTCTGTCCGAAACGGTAGTAGACTACATGCCTCAGTACCTGCTTGCCCAGGATGATCTGCTGTATGTCGCAGGTTTTGACCAGGCGCTGGGTTCTTATCGGCTCCAGCAGTATCGCATAGGCGACAACGGCTCGCTCAACCTTATTGCCGAGACCAGTCTTGATTCGAGCGCCCTCCCGCGCGACGGCTACGGCATCAGCGGCCTCGTCCCGCTGATGAATTGACGTTTTGTTCACACCCTATCCCCTGTCATTGCGGTGTGGCACAAGCCCCTTCTTTTGTCATTCTTGCGAAGTGGCGCAAGCCACGCAGCGAGAATCCAGCGCGTGGGGAGTTGTCATTCTTGCGAAGTGGCGCAAGCCACGCAGCGAGAATCCATCGCGTGGGGAGTTGTCATTCTTGCGAAGTGGCGCAAGCCACGCAGCGAGAATCCATCGCGTGAGCCGGTAGGCTCACCGCGAAACTACCAAACACGCGAGGCGCCGTAAGGCGCCACGCGAACACGGTTACGGGCGGCATCGCCGCCCGTCCGCTTGCGCATGCGAAGTTGGGCTGCGCCCAATTCGCTGGATTCTCGCTGCGTGGCTT
>JAISFJ010000201.1 GCA_031263665.1 Coriobacteriales bacterium | reverse complement strand
AAGGTTGGCGATGAGGTTGAGGTTGAGATACTCGAAGTTGAGCTCGACCGCGAACGCATCTCACTGGGCCTCAAGCAGACGACCGAAGACCCCTGGCGCCAGCAGGTCAAAAACTTCCCCATTGATTCCATCATTGAGGGCAAGGTTACCAAATTGGTGAGCTTCGGCACCTTTGTCGAGTTGACCGATGGTATTGAGGGCCTTGTTCATATCTCTGAGATGGCCCAAAAGCATATCGAGTCTCCCTCGCAGGTTGTTCATGTTGGCGACACCGTGCATGTGAAGGTCATGGAGGTCGACCCGGACAGGCGCCGTATCTCCCTGTCTATGAAATCCGCCGCGGAGACACTCGGAATCGAAATCGAGGTTGCCGAGCCCGACCCCGACGCGCTGAAGCCCAAGCAAAAGACGCGTAAGGGAAAGGTTGAAGAGGCCCCTGTGGAAGAGGCTGCTCCCGTTGAGGATGCCACTTCGATAGAAGAGGCTCCTGTTGAGGAAGAGGCTTTTGCTGAGGACGCTGCTCCGGTTGAGGGCGAGGAAACCCCCGCTGAAGTTGAGGCTCCCGCAGAAGATGAAACTCCAGTAGAAGAGGCTTTCGCAGAAACGGAGACTCCTGCAGAAGATGAAGCATCAGGAGAAGCCGAAGCAGCGGCTGAAGCTCCTACCGAGGACGAAGCTCCTACTGAGGATGAAGCTTTGGCAGAAGCCGAAGCGGAGACAGAAGATATTCCCGCTGCTTCCGCCGAAGAAGATGCTCCCGCCGAAGAAGATGCGTCTGAGGCTCCCGCCGAAAACGCTGAAACCGAGGAAGTCGCTGAGGAAGTTACTGAGGAAGCCTCCAAAGAAGCCGCTGACGATGACGAGGCATGACAGAGCCACGCTACATCAGAAACTTCTCCATAATTGCCCATATCGACCATGGAAAATCAACCCTGGCCGATAGGGTTTTGCAGCTTACCCATACGATAGCGGACCGCGATATGACGGAGCAGGTACTCGATTCCATGGACATCGAGCGCGAGCGCGGCATTACCATCAAATCCCAGGCGGTCAGGGTCATCTATGACGCTGGTGATGGGCAGTCCTACCAGCTCAACCTCATCGACACACCGGGGCATGTGGACTTCACCTACGAAGTGTCCCGTTCGTTGGCCGCCTGTGAGGGCGCGGTTCTCGTTGTTGATTCCACTCAGGGTGTGGAGGCGCAGACGGTAGCAAACGCGTTGATGGCCATGAACGCGAAGCTCGAAATCATCCCGCTCATCAACAAGATAGACCTTCCCGCGGCCGATGTGGCACGCGTGCGCCATGAAATCGAGGAAGGCTTGGCGATACCGGCCGACGACGCGCTTGTCGCCTCGGGCAAAACCGGCGAGGGCGTAGAGCAGCTGCTTGAGGCCATAGTCGCACGCATCCCTGCGCCCCAAGGCGACGCTGATGCGCCCTTATCCGCGCTGATATTCGATTCCTACTTTGACTCCTACCGTGGCGTTGTTGCCCTCATCCGCGTTGTTAACGGGAGCATCACGGCGGGCCTGCGCGTGCGCTTTATGGCGACCGACATTGTGACGCAGGTTGAGGAAGTGGGGATTCGCTGCCCCGCAAACATGGCGGTCGAAGAATTGGGGGTAGGGGAGGTTGGCTATCTCATCACGGGCTTAAAGGACCCCGCCGATGTTAAGGTTGGCGATACGGTGACGCTTGCCAAAGACGGTGCGGGCGAGCCGCTCCCCGGTTATCGTGAGGTCAAACCCATGGTGTATACCGGTTTGTTTCCGCTGGATGGCGACCAGTACCCCGACCTGCGCGATGCCCTCGATAAGCTACAGCTTAACGACCCGGCCCTTGTCTATGAGCCGGAGACGAGCCATGCCTTGGGTTTTGGGTTTCGCGTTGGTTTTCTCGGTCTGCTCCACATGGAAGTCGTCAAAGAGCGACTCGAGCGTGAGTTTTCGCTTGACTTGCTCGCGACCGCTCCAAGCGTGGAATATCACGTCTATCTCGCGAACGGGCAAATGCGCTCCATCCATTCGCCGCAGGAGGTGCCCGACGCGGCGGAAATTGAGCACATTGAGGAACCCTATCTCTCGGCGACCATTATCATCCCGCCGGATTATGTGGGGGCGGTCATGGACTTAAGCGTTGCTCGCCGCGGTGTATTTACCACCATGCAATATCTTTCGACCACCACCGTTGAGATGAAGTGGGAAATTCCCCTCTCCGAGCTCATTATGGACTACTTTGACCAGCTCAAAAGCCGCACCAAGGGATACGCCTCGCTCGACTATGAATTTTCCGAATACCGCCCGGCGGAGCTGGTGCGACTCGACATTTTGTTGTCCGGTAAGCCGGTTGATGCTTTGAGCTTTATTGTTCATAAGGATAAGGCGTACAGCGTGGGGACCGTGCTTACGCAAAAGCTCAAAAGCATCATCCCGCGCCAACTGTTTGAAGTCCCCATTCAAGCTGCCATTGGCTCTCGCGTGCTTGCGCGTACCACGGTCAAAGCGCGACGCAAAGACGTGCTCGCCTAGTGCTACGGCGGCGACATTACCCGCAAACGCAAGCTGCTCGAAAAGCAAAAGGCGGGCAAAAAGCGCATGAAGAATATCGGCAATGTCGAGGTGCCACAGGAGGCCTTCATGGCGATACTCAAGGTCGATGAATGATGGCAGAGCCGTTGGCAGGGGAGTTGCCGGTGGCTGAGCCGTTGAGTTCGGAGCCGTTGGCGGCGGGCCAGCGGACTTTGTCGATGGCGAAACCGTTTGCGAACGGCGCACTCGTACTGGCGCCCATGGCAGGCGTTAACGACCCTGTGTTTCGGATTATCTGCTCATCGCTGGGAGCCGATTTAACCTATACGGAAATGGTCTCGGCAAAAGGGCTCTCCTACAAAAACCCAAAAACCGCCTCCCTCCTTTCTCCGGGTGTGGAGGGCAAGCCAACCGCGGTGCAACTGTTCGGCAGTGACCCGCACATCGTCGCCGACCAGGCGCAACAGCTGGAAAAAGACTTCGCGGGTGCCATCGCTCTCATCGACATCAACATGGGGTGCCCCGCTCGAAAAATTGTGAGTAAAGGCGAAGGTGCCGCGCTCATGAAAGACCCCGTACGCGCAAAAGCCATCCTCGAAGCGGTGGTTGCGGCCACCAGTTTGCCGGTGACGGTCAAATTTCGCAAAGGCTATGAGCTTGCAGATGACAATGCCGTGGAGTTTGCGAAAATGGCCGAATCCTCGGGAGTTGCCGCCGTGGCCGTTCATGGTCGTACCGCACGACAGTTTTATCACGGCTCAAGTGACAAAGAGCTTATCGCACGCGTAAAACAGGCACTGCACATCCCCGTGATAGCGAGCGGAGATGTTTTTACGCGCTCAGACATTCGAGGTTATCTTGAAGATTACGGTGCCGACGCCGTCATGGTTGCGCGAGGCGCGCGCGGCAATCCCTGGATATTTACCGACTGTGAGCCATCGCTTGAAGAACGGGTGCGCGTCGCCCATTGGCATACGGTTGGCCTGATGCGCGTGGCGCCGCGGCGCTTGCACAGTATGCGCAGGCATATCTCCTGGTACTTTACGGGAACGGCTCACGCCGCACGAATCCGGCGCAGTGCCCACGACTGCAAAGAACTCAGGGATTACGAAGCACTTTTTGAGCAGATACTCGCATGGCGCTGATGACCGATTACGGCGCCTTATACCTCCACATCCCTTTTTGCGCGAAGCGTTGTGGGTACTGTGATTTTTTTACTGAAGCGGTCGCGCCCGATGACCCGCGCCTTGATGACTACGTTGAGGATTTGGTCCGAGATATCCGCTGGGCGGCGCGTGAGGGCTTGCTTGCGCACATCAAGACCCTGTACATCGGCGGCGGCACGCCAAGTTTTCTCGGTTCGCGACGCCTCGTCAGTCTCGTCTACGCCCTGGCGCTCAGCATACCCCTTGGCCCCGATACGGAGTTTACCGTTGAGGCAAATCCCGAGTCGCTCACGCCCAGCCTTGTACGCGACCTCTATTCGCTCGGAGTGAATCGCTTCTCGCTGGGAGCACAAAGTTTTATCGACGAAGAACTCGAAGCGCTTGGTCGCATACACACGGCACAAATCACCCGTCAGGCGATAGCGAGCGCCCTTGAACGCACGGAAAACGTCTCGCTCGACCTCATGTGCGGCATACCTCTACAGACCGCGCAAAGTTGGCGGCACAGTCTTGATGTGGCGCTGCGATGTGGCGTGCCTCACCTCAGTGTCTATCCGCTTACGCTAAAGGAGGCGGATGACCTCAAACTGGAATCAGAGTTGGAGAGCCCAAAGAGCCCCGAGAGTTCGAAGCGCCTGGAGCATCCGGAGTGCCTTGAGAGCATGACGCCCCTTGCTCGCGAGGTAAAAGAGGGCAGGTGGCAAGGGCCAAACGAGGACACTCAGGCTCAGATGATGTTAGACGCGCAGGAGGTTTTAAGCGCAGCAGGCTTAAAGCGCTACGAGGTGGCCTCATATGCGCGCACCGGCTTTGCGTGCCGCCACAACATCGCGTATTGGACGGGCGTGCCCTATCTCGGCTTAGGACAAGGGGCGGCGGGGATGCGCAACTTTGCGGATGGCAGCCGCGAGCGCCTCTACAACGGTGAAGTAATCGAGCAACTCAACCCAGCACGCGCGCTCTGCGAAACCCTCATGCTGAATATGAGGATGTGCACGGGCGTCTCCTGCGATGCCGTGCGCCAAGCAGAAGCACTCGCCTCAGGCGTAACCGACACTTTTGAAGAACTGGTCACACTCGGCCTCGTAGCGCGCACCGATACCCACTTTCGCCCCACCCCCCGAGGCTGGCTCCTCGGCAACGAACTCTACCAAAGAATCTGGTCTCTGGTTTGAGGGTTATTGTCACTCGGAGGCTTTATAGCTTCACTGAATGTTGGGGCCGAAATGTGATGAAAGGACAGTATGCCGTTGTGGCCATCAAGGCGTGGAACTTCTGCCCT
>JAISFJ010000138.1 GCA_031263665.1 Coriobacteriales bacterium | reverse complement strand
CCATGTCTTTTTTGCCGCGGGATTGCTTCAGGCAAAACCCGAAGATGAAACCATCAAGACAGCCGCGCTGCTTCTCGGCGGCAAATCACCCGAAGAACTCTCGTGGAAGGATACCCTTGCACTCGGCAACCGTATTGAGCTCACCGTATTGTGGCCCGAGCACACAGCCAGCGATGGCGGCAATGAGGAAAGCATCTGCTTAGGCCTTGGCTACAAGGCCGATGATAGGGAGCAGGCGCAGATGCGGATGCTTTTGACCGGTGACGCCGAATCACCCCAGTTAGAAAGCCTGCTTGCGACCGAGGGCGACATAAATTTCGACATCATCAAAGTTGGCCATCACGGGAGCAAAGACGCCGTAACGGAAACACAGCTCGAACGGATGGGCTGTCAGCTGGCCCTCATCAGTGTGGGAAAAGATAATCGCTATGGCCATCCCACCCCTGAGACTCTGTCTGCCCTCAATGACGCTGAAGTGGCTGTCTATCGGACCGACCTCAACGGCGATATAATTCTTCGCTTTGAACGCGAGAGCTTTTTTGTTCGCTGTGATACCATGGCAACGCAAGCTCTATGAGTCCGTGTCGATGTTTGTGAATTTTTGCGAATTGGTGTTTCCGTAACTCCGCGAAAGGTCAGTGCCGGTATGTCCGCAACAGAAAAACCGCTTTCTCGGCTCTATCTCTTTAACGGTGACGATGTCTTAAAGCAGGATACCTTGCTTGAGCGACTCAGACAGCGTGTCAGTGCCGAAGGGGATTTGACGATGAACATGCAAGTGTTTGGCGCAAAGGACATTCCCAGCGCAAACGAGCTGCTTAACGCGCTGAATACCCTTCCGTTTGGCTCCCCGATACGCCTTGTCGTCATCAAGGGAGCAGACGGTCTTTCTAAGACATTGCAGGAAGCCCTCGTCACCTATGCCCACAACCCGTCTGCCACAACGGTGCTTGCCCTGGTCGCGAAAAAACTCTCTATCAGCAGCCGTCTGTATAAGGCGATAAAGAAATACGATGCTCAGTCCATCATCAATTGTGGCGCAAAAAAACGTTCCGAATTGCCGGCGCTGGTGAGAGGCATGGCGCGTGGCGAAGGCGTTGACATCACAGGTTCGGCGGCCATCCAGCTTATCGAGCGGGTTGGCACCTCGACAATCGCGCTTAATACCGAGATAGGAAAACTAGCCGCGATTGCAAAGGCCGACGGCTCAAACCGGATTGAGGATGAGGCCGTCGCTTTTAACGTCGCGCGACTCGTGGAACCCAAGCCGTGGGATTTGACCAACGCACTGGCCCTGCGTGACCTGCCGCTTTGTCTTAAACTCGTAGACAGGATGCGCGGATACACGGCCGTCAGTCTGTTTATGCAGTGCATAGCGAAATTGCGTGAAGTGCTCACGGCGGCAACGCTCAAAAAGCGGGGAGTCCCCGTCGCGTCGTCGATGGGAAAACAGGAGTGGCAGCTCAAAGAGGTTATAAAGGCGACTGCTCTGTACCAGAGTGAAGAACTCATAGCGCTGTTGCAACGCGCGCCAAAAATCGAAACGCACATGAAATCAGGCGCCGATGCCGACCAGCTTTTGAGGGTGTGGCTTGTCGATGCCTGCACGCAAAAGACCACCCGCGCACAAAAAGACGCTTCTTCACCGAAACGCTGATGCACGCGGCCTGGGCGGAGTTCCCTAGGGAAGTGCTGAGCTTGCCAATGTGTTTGCGAGTTTGGAGACACCGGATTTCCGGTTTGCGGCCTGGTTTTTGTGAATAACGCCTTTAGAGACTGCCTTATCCAGCAGCCGGCTTGCTTCCTGAGCCTTCGTCTGTGCTAACTCGGTATCACCGGCAACAACAGCGTCCTGAACCGCGCGGGTCGCCGTCTTGAGCTCGCTTTTGATAGCGCGATTGCGTAGACGAGCCTTCTCATTGGTTTTGTTGCGCTTCTTTTGACTCTTGATATTCGCCACTTCTCAGTTCCTTTCAAAATGTGTGAGCATCCGTCGCGGCACTTCCTTGACGAACCGGTGAATTGTATCAGAAGTTCCGCTATGAGAGCAAATAATCGCCGAGTTTCAAACACAGCGTGGATAAGATAGAGTAAAATAGTCGAGAAAGTAACCAAACGTCAACGACGACAGAACAACAGAGGAGAGGTTAAAACATGACAGACAAACAGGTACCCGCGGGATGGTATCCCGACCCATCGGGCAATACTTCCAAACTACGCTATTGGGACGGCACGCAGTGGACCGAACAACTCCAGGACGCGGCCTCCGTGGCAACACCGGCTCCATCAGGCGTACAGCCTAACGCTCCGGTCCCCGGCGGAACCTATTCTTCCGCTACCGTTGTGCCAGATGCGACTCAACTCAGCACCGGAGCCAAAGTGGGCATGGTTGCCCTGGGCTTTTTCCTGGGACTCATCGGCGTGCTCATCGCCTGGCTCATCAACAAGGATAAACCCACGTCCAAAGAAGCCGTCAAGTTCTCGGTCATCGGCTTTATCATCGTATTTGTGATTAGCTGTATCTCCAGCATTGCCATTACGATGCTGACACCCGGCCTTTTGAGCCTTTATTCATAAGGCGCCAATTTAAGGGCACTTCTAAAAACCCATTGCTCTGGTGCTACAGCTTGCGACGGTTTGGTACAATGTGAGTGGCTCGCCTCGTGTTCATGGGAGACAATGTGACCGTCACAAAACATGCCTCAGACGCGGAACTGCAACGCCTGTATCGGGCTTTTGCTGAATC
>JAISFJ010000125.1 GCA_031263665.1 Coriobacteriales bacterium | reverse complement strand
TAGCCTGTTTTGGTGAGTTCGGCGGCTGGTTTTTTGTCCCGCGACTGGCCGTCAAAGACTGGCACGCCTTTGATGAGGTCGAGCGCCTCAGAGTCGGACTCGTCGCGGGTTTGCGGGTCATTGAGCACGCTGGGCCAGGCCGCCTCGAACTGCTCAATATCCGCACTGCCCGTTTGAGCGAGCAGCCCCTCGTAGATGGACGACTCCAGCCAGGGTATGTCTTCAAAGCCGGTGGTAGCGTCGTAGCCAACGATGCTGTGGTGTCGCGGGTGAGCGATGGAACGGCATTGATAATCCCAGATGAACGCGTAATTACCGTTATACGCGTTGGGCAGGTCGGTGTAGCGCTCTTCCATCGGCGTGACGTGGTCGACGTATTCCATGATGAAGTCGTGGTTGAGTGCCATGCTCACATAGCCGAGCAGGGTATCGCCCTCATAGACGGGCTTTATCCAACGGATGATGCCCTTAAAGCGTGCGCCATTGGGGTTTTCATAGCCCGCGTAGGCTTCCTGCTCGGGGTTAAATGTGATGGCGGCAATGCGCTCCTTGAGCCCCTCAACTCTGGCTTTTAAGGCATCGGAGCTGAGTTTTTCTGAGGTCTCGTCGAGAAGGGCACAGACGGCGTCGTTGGTCGCCTTGCAGTACGCCTCATCGGTTTCGCCTTCGACCTCAAGGGCAGCGATGCGCCCGTCCTCGCCCACCAGCGCGGTGAGCTCTTCGACAAGCTGGCTGAGGGCGGCGGGGTCGGCAGCGGGGTCGGCGGCAGACTCCGCAGTGGGGGCGGCGGGGGCGGTAGTGGAAGCGGCGTCGCCCAGAGCTTTAAGGGCGGTGATTTCGGCGTTGACCGCGCTTATCGCCATCTGCTTGGGCGTATAGATGCCGATGAAATGCGACGGAACATAGGAGCCAATGACGTCGGAAACGTAGATGTCGGTAGGGCCGAGCGCGGCGAGTTTGTCCGAATAGGTCTCGGCGCCCAGATAGGTGTTCTCCTTTTTTGAAACATCTTTAAGCTCGGGGCTGAGCGGATATGCCCACTGGGCGGAATCGTCCGAAACAACCTTCACAAGCTCCTGGAGGTCCGGCGAGAGAAAGGTGATTTCCTCATAATAGGGGGCGAGGCGCGACTGCTTGACATCGGGCGGACGATAATGAAAACTCGCCCCGTTGACCTCATCGTCGTTTTCGGGATTCGTCGAGACATTGCCGCTTTCGGCAGCGGTGGAACTGTCGAGGCGTACCCAGGACATCCCGTCATCGGTAAGTCCCCACTCGCCGGCCTCAACGAGCCTTCCGGTCTTGTTCCCCAAAAACGTGTGGTACCGCTCCTCAAGCGCGTCAAGGTCACGAGAATCATTGGAGTCGCCATCGCTTGCGGACATGGTCGCCAAGACGCTGATGTCTGAGTCCCGCCCGTAGAGAAACTCGGCAACTTCCTCGGCGATAGTGGTTGTCATGCGCTCGATGTTTTCGATGGCATTGTGATTGAGGGCTTCGGTGGAGTCTTTGACCGCCTGTTCGCGCAAGACGACACCGAGTTGAATGATTTGGTACCAGGCGAGCAGAGCAAGAAGGATGAGGGGGATGACCTTGACAAGGATGAAAACCGTGATGAGCTTGCCGCGCACGCCCATGCCGAGCCGAGCGGTGATACGCCCAATGAAATCATTGACCGACTCGTTAATCTTTGCCAGAAATGCCACGACCTTAAAAACCCCCAAGTGGGACAGTAAAGCGACACAGAGGACGACACAAAAGAACCGTCACATTATAGGCGATACCTGGCGCCACGAACGCGAAACCCCCTACCTATGCCGTCGGTGGGCTTTGGTGCCCTGTCTCGCGGTCACGCCTTACCGCCTCGTCGCGATAAGCCTCCCAGCCGCGTTCGCCCGGCGTAAAGAAAGCGCCCCGCTCAAGCCCGTCCGGTAAATATTGTTGCTCAACCCATCCGCGCTCGTCGAGATGGGGATAGTGGTACTTCTCGTAATCCTCAGAACCTGGACGATGACGGTCACGCAGATGATTGGGCACCAGGCGCAAAGGACCGTTCTTTATCTCGCTTAGCGCACCAAAGATGGCGTTGGTCGCGCTGTTTGACTTGGGAGCAAGCGCCATATAGAGAGCCGCCTGCGCGAGGTTGAGCTGACACTCGGGATAGCCGATTGATTCGGTCGCCTTAAATGCGGCATGGGCGACGAACAGCGCCTGCGGGTCCGCGTTGCCTATGTCCTCGCTCGCGAAGATGAGAATGCGCCGCGCGATGAACTTGGGGTCCTCTCCGCCTTCGACCATGCGGGCGAGCCAATAGATTGCCGCGTCCGGGTCGCTGCCGCGCATGGATTTGATGAAGGCCGAGATGACGTCGTAGTGGGTGTCGCCCTTCTTGTCATAGGGCAGCGCGCGACGAGGCGAGGCTTCTAGGACCGCGGTGGTGGTGATAGCCGCGCGTTTTTCGGATGGGGCGGTTGTGGGAGTGGCTTGGGTGGTTGTGGGAGTGGCTTGGGTGGGGACGGAGTCGGCTTGGGTGAGGGTGGCTGAGGCGGAGTCGGGGGTAGCGGGCTCGGCTTGAGCGGGGGCGGGGGCGGAGTCGGCAGCAGCGGACTCGGCTTGAGCGGGGGCAGCAGCGGACTCGGTCACAAACTCACGACGTTCGTCTTCAGTAAGCTCATCTGAGGTGCGGGCGAGCTGCGCGGCAAGTTCAAGCGTGGTAAGAGCCGCGCGCGCGTCGCCACCAGCCATGACCACAATGGCGCCAAGCGCCGCATCGCTTAGTCGATAGGCGTCCGCCAGGCCACGCTCGTCTTTAAGCGCGCATAAAACGATACGCTCGATGTCTGAGTTCGAAAGCCCCTTAAACTCGATGACGCGGGAGCGCGATATGAGAGCGCTGTTGACCTCAAAAAAGGGATTTTCTGTCGTCGCGCCGATGAGGATGACCACCCGGTCCTCAACAGCGTGGAGCAACGCGTCTTGCTGTGAGCGCGAAAAGCGATGTATCTCGTCGACAAAAAGGATGGTGCGCAGGTTTTGCAGCGTAAGACGTGTGCTCGCCTCATCGATTACCCTGCGCAGGTCGCTTACCCCTCCCGAGATGGCCGAAACCTCGGTAAAGTGAGCCCGCGTGACACGCGCTATGATGCGTGCGAGGGTCGTCTTGCCTGTGCCGGCTGGCCCAAAGAGGATAATAGAAGAAAGGCTGTCCGTCTCAATCGCGTTGCGCAACCACGTACCTTCGCCCACAACTTCGAGTTGCCCTACCAGCTCATCGAGAGTCGTCGGACGCATCCGCACCGCCAAAGGCGCCACTCCGTTTAAGGCTTCGTCTTCCATGGAGGAAAAGATAGTATCCATACCCCCCATTGTAGCACCGACCACCCCACACGGGGAGGAAGGGTGTACGTGCTCATTGTCAAGCAACCTACCAGAAAATTACCCCAGGCTCTTTCCCCATTGAGGAACTGTCAAGGCGCGCGTCCCCTTGGCACTCTGTAATCTGTCACACACTGCCGGGGGCCCTTACTTTCGGTTGGGTGACAAGGTGACGGCGTCGCTTTGACAACTGCTGATACCCGCTTCTGCTATAACAGGTATCCGTCCACGGCCTCACGCAGAGCCTCAGAGCGGGTCGCGGTGCGAGACTTTGCCTTCTTGTCCAAAGCCACAATCTTGGAAACAGGGAGTTTGAACGTAACCGTCCTTACCTCTTCTTCTGCAAGGCGCGGGCGGCCCATGACTATCTCGCCGGTGGCCACACCCGGCCAGTCGCCACTCTCATACGCGGCAGCCAACTCTTCAATCATCTCCTCGGTGAGTAGCACACCGTTCTTTGTTTGAACATTCATCGTCAGTCTCCTGTCGACATCTAGTCAAGCTCGACAAGCGCCTTTTGTGTCGCTTCCAGC
>JAISFJ010000101.1 GCA_031263665.1 Coriobacteriales bacterium | reverse complement strand
CCGATGACAACCGAGAGCATGAATACCATGAAGTGTCCCAGCAGCCCTGCCGGCGAAAAGAGAAACAGGACAAGCAGCGCAAGCGCACAGAGGCCACCGACGACGTAGGTCAGGCGGGGGTCAGGCGGCTTTTTCTCCTTCCTTTCAGGCGGTGGCGCTTCATCGGTCTTGGCCGGAACGGCCGAAACAGAAACCTGTGGCGGTGGCCAGGTCACTTCTCCGTCACAGACCACCGTCATGCCACGCTGTACGGCATCGTCAAAATCCAGGACAAACACACCGTCTTTGCCCGGAGTGACCAGCTTCATGAGATTGAGGATGTTGGTGGCGAACAGCTGTGAGGCCTGGGTGGGAAGACGCCCGGGCAGATCCGTGTAACCAATGATCTTGACGCCGTTTTCCGTCACGACAACCTCGTCAGGTCTGGAGCCCGCGACGTTGCCGCCGTTCGACGCCGCCATATCCACAATGACGGAGCCGGGCTTCATGGAGGCGACCATTTCTTCGGTGATGAGTCGGGGAGCGGGCCTGCCGGGAATGAGCGCGGTTGTCACGATGATATCGACCTCTTTGGCCTGCTCGGCATACATGCGGGCGGCAGCGGCGGCATAATCCTCGGAGGCTTCCTTCGCATAGCCGTCGGTTGATTTCTGCTGATCGGCAGACTCCACGGCAACAAATTCGGCACCCATGGATTCCACCTGCTCGGCGGCCTCAATGCGAATGTCGGTGGCGCGTACGATAGCGCCCAGGGCACGCGCCGTGCCGATGGCGGCAAGGCCGGCAACACCGGCTCCGGAAACAAAGACCCTGGCCGGAGGCACCTTGCCCGCGGCGGTAACCTGACCGGTGAAGAAGGAGCCAAACTCATGGGCCGCCTCAACGATGGCCCGATAGCCGCCGATATTCGCCATTGATGAGATGACGTCGAGGGATTGCGCCCGCGATATGCGAGGTACCGAATCCATGGCAAGAACGGTGAGCTTTCTGGCCGCAAGCCTTTCCAGAAGTTCCGGTGAACGCGGCGCGGCAATGAGTGAGATGAGAATGGCGCCCTCCTTCAGAGCGGCGATCTCCTCATCGGTCGGCGGGTTGATCTTGACCACGATGTCGGCGGACCAGACCGCTTCCCGTCCGGTGATTTCAGCACCAGCTTCAGCGTAGTTCCCATCAGGAAAGGAGGCTTTCTCCCCCGCACCAGCTTCGATAAGAACGGTATACCCGAGTTTGACCAGTTGCTCAACCGACTTCGGCGTCGCAGCCACCCTGGTCTCCCCTGGCAGTGATTCCAGGGGAATTCCCATATTCATACGCCTACCCAACCCTTCTCTCAGAGAAACACCGATCCGTTCACCCGCCCTGTCCTGCGTTCGGCATCTCACAATCCGGCACGCATTCAAAAACCGCGCAAAACTCAAAGGAACAAAGTATCTGAGTCCCGTGGGATGGACAACTGTTGACCGATATTTCCTCAACCGCCCATTGCAAAATTACAACCCTGTATATTCTAGCCAAGACAAAGCCTTCGTACAGGGAAATTTCGGAACTACTCTGACTATACTGAACTATGCTGGGCTACGTTGGGCTGGATCCTCCCCAATGTCTTTCCTCCATACCGCTTTCTTCATGCCCCCTCAGTCTCAGCCTCGTCCCCGGCCTTTTTCAGAAACTGCCCGATGACAAGAGCGATGGCGGCGACCACCCCTGCGAGAATGAGGGCTCTGGGCAGGCCTTCGGCGATTCCCCAGGTTGCCATCATCATGGTATAGATGGCGAGACCGACACTTGAGCCGAGATTTTGTGCGGTCTGGACTACGGAGTTCGAGAGGAATCGAATAGTGGGTCTTACCATGCTTTATAGTTCGCGGATGATGCCTGCTCCTTCCTGATCGCTTCATTTTCGCTTCATTTTCATGCCCTGCTTGAGTTCAGGTGAGATTCCTGATGATAAAATAGAAAGGCTATCTGAGTAGCGCCGAGGGTTAGAATGGTGAGATTTTGAATGGCTATACCAACTAACATAAAAACATTATTGTCAGGACAGGTTGTAGAGTGGGCTCGCATAGAGTTCAAGAAGGCTTGGGATCCCGCGAAGTCGCTGAAAACCATCTGTGCTTTTGCCAATGACATCGACAATTGGGGAGGAGGATATGTCGTTATCGGCGTTGATTCCGATGAGAAGACCGGTCTGCCAATCTTTCCGGTTCAAGGAGTTCCGTCTGCGAGCATAGACCGTATGCTCAAAGACATCCTCAATAAATGCAAGCTTATCCAACCGGACTATCTTCCTATAGTCGAAGTTGCGGATTATCAGAAGAAGAAGTTGGTTGTGATTTGGGCTCCTGGCGGATACCTGCGCCCGTACTCCAGCCCCAAAACCTTGGCCAAAACCAACATCCCCGAGCGCGTCAACTGGATACGTAAAATGTCAAGCAGCATCAAGCCTACTGAGGAAGAGAAGCGCGACCTCTACGGACTTGCCAACCACATACCATTCGACGACCGCATCAATCATGAAGCGGAGCTAAGCGACCTGAACTTCACGCTCATCAAAAGTTACCTGAAGGAGATCGACAGTGCTCTTTATGCCGAAGCAGACACGATGGATTTTCTGGAACTTTGCAAGAGTATGAATATCGTCAATATGTTGCCAGAATATACCAAGCCCAAAAATGTTGGGTTGATGTTTTTCTGCCCTGAGCCACAGAGGTTCTTTCCATACGATCGCATAGATGTGGTGGAGTTTCCTGACGAGAAAAGCGGCGACAAGATCATTGAAAACATTTTTGAAGGACCGATCCATGAGCAACTACTCGCGGCGTTACGCTACATCCGTGGCG
>JAISFJ010000072.1 GCA_031263665.1 Coriobacteriales bacterium | reverse complement strand
CCTGGGCAACGGCGTCCTCGACGTCCCGCCATTGCCCCGTCCCCCTGTCCCACTCCCAGGTTCCGTTTGAGGCTCAAGACGCCGACCCCAGAAAGCGGTTCCGGTTTCTGGGGTCGAGTGGATTGGGCCGAAAACGGGTTCTGGGAGCGCGGAGCGTATTGCGCATACGTGAGCACTCCCAGGTTCCGTTTGAGGTTCAAGATGCTCGGCCACAGGAAGCCTCAGACTGTTCCGAGTTCCCAGGAATTTAAGTACTTCTCCTGCTCGGGTGTGAGTTTGTCGATGCTGACGCCGAGTGATTGGAGTTTGAGGCGCGCTATGTTTTCGTCGATGGAATCGGGGACGCGATAGACACCGGGGGCCATTTGGGACGAATAGAGCGCCAGGTACTCGGCGGTCAGAGCCTGGTTGGCAAAACTCATGTCCATGACTTCGGCGGGGTGCCCTTCCGCCGCGCTGAGATTGATGAGGCGACCTTCTGCCAGCAGAATAACCTTGCGCCCGTCGGCGAGACGATACTCTTTGACGAGTGGCTTGAGCTCGTGCTTATCCGTCGCGTTTTCTTCTAACCAGGGTATGTCGATTTCTGAGTTGAAGTGGCCGGAATTGCAAATGATGGCCCCGTCTTTCATGGTGGCAAAGGCATCGGGGCCGATGACGTTCAAATCCCCGGTCACGGTCACCCAGATGTCGCAGAAACGAGCGGCGTGAATGGCAGGCATGACGCGAAAGCCATCCATATGAGCCTCCAGGGCCTTAAAAGGGTCAACCTCACAGATAATGACCTGCATACCCATACCCGCCGCGCGCATCGCGATACCGCGCCCGCACCAACCGTAGCCGCTTATCACGAGTGTTCGCCCGGCAAGCAGGCGGTTTGTCGCGCGTACGATGCCGTCGAGCGTGGACTGCCCAGTGCCGTAGCGGTTGTCGTAGAAGTGCTTGGTCTTGGCGTCATTGACCGCGATGATGGGGTAGCGCAAAGCACCTTCTTTTGCCATGGCCGACAGGCGGATGACCCCCGTTGTGGTCTCTTCGGTTCCCCCGAGTATGTCCTCGATGGCTTCGGGGCGCTCGGCGTGGATACGACCCACAACATCGGCGCCGTCATCCATCGTGATATGGGGTTTGTGGTCGATGGCGCGATCGATGTGCTTATAGTAGGTTTCGGTGTCCTCTCCTTTGATGGCGTAGGTGCGCACGCCGTAGTGTTGCAAAAGCGCCGCCGCCGTATCGTCTTGGGTTGAGAGTGGATTGGACGCGCACAACACCACGTCCGCCCCTCCCGCGACAAGCGTTCGCATGAGATTCGCCGTCTCAGTTGTTACGTGCAGGCAGGCCGCTATCCGCAGGCCCTCAAAGGGGTGTTCACTCCTGAAGCGCTCACGAATACTTGCAAGCACCGGCATATCGAGGTTGGCCCACTCGATACGCGCGCGCCCTGCGTTTGCCAAAGTAATGTCCTTAATGTGGTACGGCATTTCATCCTCCCAAGAGAAAACGGATAGGTATCCGCAAAAACGGTTGGTTTCTATAGTACTCCGTCATCCTCACTCCGTCATCCGTCTCGCGACCTCCACAAGAAAGGTCTTTGTGTCGACCTTTTGCTTGTGGGGCAAGGTGGAAAGCACAAAGAGGTCACCGGTCATGACTCCGCTTTCGATGGTCGCCTTACACGCCGCTTCGAGTTTATCGGCAAAGGCGCCGAGTTGGGGTAGTCTATCGAGCTCGCCGCGCTTTCTCAACGCGCCCGTCCACGCGAACAGAGTCGCCACGGAGTTGGTCGAGGTCTCCTTGCCCGCCAGATGTTGATAATAGTGGCGCTGAACGGTGCCGTGCGCCGCCTCGTACTCAAAATAACCCTTGTGTGAGACGAGTACCGAAGTCATCATCGCCAAAGACCCAAAGGCCGTGGCCACCATGTCGCTCATAACATCGCCGTCATAGTTTCTGCACGCCCAGATAAAACCGCCTTCGGAGCGTATGACCCGCGCGACCGCATCATCTATAAGCGTGTAGAAGTACTCGATGCCCGCCGCGTCGAAGCGCTGTTTGTAGTGCCCCCAAAATATTTCATCGAAGATGTCACGAAAACGACGGTCGTAGGTCTTAGAAATCGTATCCTTCGCGCCAAACCACAGGTCCTGTTTGCTTTCGAGGGCGAAGGCCATGCAGGCGTGGGCAAAGGCCTCGATGGATTCATCGGTGTTGTGAATACCCTGGACAATGCCCGTAGAAGGCCCCGCCGTACCGAAGTCATAGATGAGCGCGCGCTGCTCTTTTCCGCCGGGCGTTGTGGCGACGAGCTCGAGCTTCGCACCGGCAAGCTCATCGGCAACCCTCATCTCGCAGCTTCGATAGATGTCTCCGTAGGCGTGGCGCGCAATGGTGATGGGTTTGCGCCAGTTCGCGATGTAGGGAACAATTCCTCTGGTGAGAATCGGGGTGCGAAAAACCGTGCCGTCAAGTATGGCTCGGATGGTACCGTTAGGCGAGCGATACATCTCGCTTAACCCATATTCTTCGACCCGTTCGGCATTGGGCGTTATTGTCGCGCATTTTACCCCCACACCGAAGCGCTTTATCGCTTCTGAAGCCTGGATGGTGACCTCATCGTGCGTGCGTTCTCGCTCGGCAAGCCCCAAATCAAAGTAAAGGGTTTTGAGTTGCACAAAGGGTTCAATCAGTATCTCTTTAATCCAGGCCCAGATAACGCGTGTCATCTCATCTCCGTCAAGCTCAACGAGAGGCGTGGTCATCGCTATCTTTTCCGACATCGCTGTCACATTCCTTTCATCGACAGGTGTCAGGCTTTTTTGCATATTTCGACGATTTGAACGGCACGCTTTTTGAGTACACCCTTGCCGTTGCTCGCATCAAAGCCCATGCGGTTCGCGAGCGAGGCGCGTACGTCTTTGCTGATTTTTCCATCGGCGAAACCTATCACCGAAATGAGCATATCCTGAAACTCGGGGTCACCGTGGTAGCACTGGATAGCCTCATCAAGCAGCGGCCACACCTTAGCCGAGCGCTTTGCGTCAAGCGCGCCGTAGGCACACAAAAAGCGAACCGCAGCCAGACGGGCGGTACCGGATTCCTCATCATACAACGAACCCTCAGCGCCGATAAGCGCGCCATCACAGGCCTTGGGGTCATATGACACGATGCGCGTGAGCACCTCGAGGCTTTCCCACCGCGTCTGTGCCTCGGGGCGATACAGGGCATCAACAATGTGAGGGATGTGGATGACCAGTATCTCGGGAGCGGTTTCCGATACGACGCTGATAGCCGCGGCGCTGAACTGGCGAATGCGACGAGCCTCCGTTGAGAGGTTTTCGATGAGCGCCATGAGAATCGGGGGGTTTTCCTTTGCCTGTTGCGCCACCGTTGAACGGTCGGCCGTGGAGTCGAATACGATTTGCTGGTCCTTGTTTGAGCTCCTGCCTTTTGCCCTCTTGGTCGTCCTCGTCGTCCGTTTCGCGGGTTTTTCTGCCGAGCTTGTCGCCTTTTTGGCCGTCTTTTTGGGCGACGCCGACGCGGGGGCTTTTTCGGCTTTCTCGGCCGTAGCCGCTGTCGGTTTGGCCGCTGCCGCTGCCACCGTGGACGCTTTCTCGGCCGTCGCCGCTGCCGCTGCCGACGCAGACGCTTTCTCGGCCGTCGCCACCGACGCTTTCGCCTTCTTTTCAGATTCTTTTTTGCTGCTAGTCATGCTTACTCCAATTTATTCCAATGCAAAGGTACCGTGTTTACGAAAATGTGGTGCCAGTCCACCATCCGCCAAGAGTTTTGCCATAACCGAAGAAAGCGGCGCAAAACTCAGTTGTTCGCCCGATGTCAGGTTCTTTATGCTCCCCTTCTCTACGTCCACTTCGAGTTTGTCGCCTTCGTTGATACGACTCGTGTCACACTCGATGACCGGCAGACCGGTGTTTATCGCGTTGCGAAAAAAGATACGCGCGAAACTTTTAGCCAGCACCGCCTTGGTGTTTGAGCCGATGAGCACGAGCGGCGCCTGTTCGCGCGACGAGCCGCAGCCAAAGTTTGTACCGGCAACCAGGATGCCGCCTTCTGGCGAGACGCGTTCATAGTAGTCCGCATCGAGTTCCTCCATGGCATGACGCGCCATTTCATTCATGTCGTTGGACTTGAACTTGTACTTGCCACTGATGATGTAGTCGGTGTTGATGTCATCACCAAAAACGAATGCGTTCGCCTGTATCGCCATGTCACTCCTTAACGAGCCTTTCATACTGTCGGTTGCCGCCTTGCCCACTACCGCCGCCACACCGCTGCTGCCATGCGGCTTCTCATACGGCTCTCTGCACCGTTCGCGGGTCGGTGATGCGCGCCTTGAGCACTGAGGCGGCCACCGTTGCCGGACTGCCCAGGTAGATAAAAGCATTCGAGTTGCCCATACGCCCCTTAAAATTGCGATTAGCGGTCGAAATGACGTTTTCGCCATTGCTCGGAACTCCATTGTGAGTGCCAACGCACGGACCGCAGCCTGGTGTGACCACGCGTGCGCCCGCCTCGACAAAGGTCTGGATGTAGCCAGCCGCCATGGCGTCGAGATAAATGTCGCGCGAGGCAGGAGCAACCACGAGGCGAACGTCGGGATGAACGGTTTTGCCCTTCAATATGCTTGCCGCGATAGCAAAATCTTCCAGACGCCCATTTGTGCAGGTACCAATATAACCCTCGGCAACAGGCGTACCCTCAAGCTCACCGACAGACGCAACATTGCCCACCGCGTGTGGTCGCGCAATCTGTGGCTCAATCGAGTCAACATCGATTTCGATAGTTCGGATATACGTCGCGTCCTTATCGGGCTTAACTGCCTGTGGCTTGCGCCAAAGCGGCGCGCCAAAGCGCTTGGCGCATACATCAAAGAAGGCGAAGGTTTTTTCGTCGGCCTCCATAAGTCCCGCCTTTGCGCCAAGTTCGATGGCCATGTTTGAAATGGTCATGCGCGCGTCGATAGAAAGTGCATCGATAACAGGGCCCGAAAACTCGATTGCCTGATACGTCGCACCATCCACACCGATAAGCCCCGCGAGATACAAGATGAGGTCCTTTGAATACACACCGTCCGGCAGTTTGCCGTGATAGATGACCCTCAAAGTCTCGGGGACCTTAAACCAGAGTTGCCCGGAAACCATGGCAGCCGCACCGTCCGTAGAACCGACTCCCGTGGAGAAGATATTGAGAGCTCCGTAGGTGCAGGTATGCGAATCGCAGCCGACGACGAGGTCGCCGCTTACAATCTTTCCGCTCTCCGGAACAAGTTGATGGCAAACGCCGCGGCCCCAGTCATAGATGGATATGCCGGTCTCTTTGCCAAAGGCGCGCATCTTCGCGTGGATGGCGCTCACGCCTTCGAGCGGTGAGGGGCAGCTGTGGTCCATAACCATGGCGACCTTCTCGGGGTCAAAAACCGTCTCGGCCCCCATTGAGGCAATCGCGTCGATGGCGAGCGCCGAGGTTCCGTCCTGGCTCATAACAAAGTCAACATCCGCGCCCACTATATCGCCGGCACGGTCATCGCTTTTGCTATGGGTAGAAAAAATCTTTTCGGCT
>JAISFJ010000003.1 GCA_031263665.1 Coriobacteriales bacterium | reverse complement strand
TCAAAGTAGCCGTTGCCCGTAAGACCGAAGAGGATGACCTTCTCCTCACCGGTTTCTTTGCATTTGAGCGCCTCGTCTATGGCAATCCGGATGGCGTGAGCGGATTCCGGCGCTGGCAGGGTGCCCTCGCTACGCGCAAACAGTTCGGCTGCCTCAAAAACCGCGCTCTGCTCCACAGCGCGCGCCTCGTCGAGAAAACCATCGTGATAGAGCTGACTCAAAATGGGGCTCATGCCGTGATAGCGCAGGCCACCGGCGTGATTGGCGGAGGGTATGAACCCGTTGCCAAGCGTATACATCTTTGCGAGTGGAGTGACCTGCCCCGTGTCGCAGAAGTCATAGGCAAAGCGTCCACGAGTCAGCGACGGGCAGGAGGCGGGCTCAACCGCGATAAAGTACGGTGCGGTGCGCCCAGCGAGACGGTCGGCCATGAAAGGGGCCATGAGGCCGCCGAGATTTGAGCCGCCACCAGCACAGCCGATAACCATATCGGGATATTCGTCGAGTTTCTCCAGAACGGCTTTGGCCTCAAGGCCGATGACGGACTGGTGGATGAGCACCTGATTGAGCACGCTTCCCAAGACGTAGCGGCGCCCCTCGGTGCTCACCGCGACCTCGACCGCCTCACTGATTGCCGCTCCGAGAGAGCCGTTGCTATTCGGGAACTTCTCAATCATCTTGCGCCCAACCTCCGTGGTGTCACTCGGCGAGGGAATGACGGTCGCGCCGTAGGTCTCCATAACGGTTTTGCGGTAAGGTTTTTGCTCATAGGAGACTTTGACCATGTAGACTTGCAGGTCGAGGCCAAAATACGCACACGCCATCGACATGGCGGTCCCCCATTGCCCCGCGCCGGTCTCCGTCGTCAGCCCTGCGAGGCCCTGCTCCTTGGCATAATATGCCTGAGCAATCGACGAGTTGAGTTTGTGGCTCCCGCTCGTGTTGCCCCCCTCATATTTATAATAGATACGAGCGGGGGTACCGAGCGCCTCTTCGAGATAATAGGCGCGGATAACCGGCGACGGCCGATACATCCGGTAGAAGTCGCGTACGCGTTTGGGTATTTCGATGTGGCGGTCGGTATCGTTGAGTTCCTGTTTGGCCAGCTCGGTGCAGAAAATCGGCTCCATGTCGGCTACCGTTACCGGCTGGAGGGTACCGGGATGCAAAATAGGAGCATGGTCGGTCTTCATGTCCGCCCGCACGTTGTACCAGCTTTTGGGCAGCTCATCCTCGGACAGATAGGTCTTATACGGCACGTTCTGCTTGCTTGTTGAGCCCATAATGCTCTCCCTTCTCCGCGGGTAACCCCGCCCTTCTTGTAGGAGGCTTGCAAGCACACCTACTCCCTTTGCGAACAACTTTTACCCCCGATTATCTCCCTGACAATAGTAGCACGTTACATTTTCCTGAGACACAGAAGATTAAGGGGAGGTTAATTTCATTTTAGGATGCGCTTGCCTATGGTAAGTGCGGACAGGCAGAGAAATCTAACGCGAGCATATCTGTGTCTTGCCCGCGACAGTTTGTCAAGGACTTCCTAATCGCAGGACAGGCCCTGTCTCTGGGCCACATGAGGGGCCGTTTATCCGGATGAATGGTTCTTGACGGAGGGGCGCTGATACCTGAGAATTACTGAGGGAGCACGCCGCATGTTCATAGTAGAACGCCTGATTCAGCTGATTAAGCCTGCGCTTAATCGGTTGAATTGGGTTTCCCAAAGTTTTCACTTCCCCTGAGCTCTATTTATGGTATGATTGCGGCGATACCTTTTGTTGCGTCATAGTGGGTTTATGACGACAACAATAGTAGTTCCTGTAGTTGTACCTTAATCAAACAAGACAGGGCGGGGTAGTGCCACTTTATAAATACAGTGCTGTAACCCTTGATGGTTCCAAACGCACCGGCAGTGTTGAGGCCGCGACTGTCGATGCGCTTGTTGCTGCCCTCAAAGAGGAACATCTCTTCTTAACAAAGTGGACAACGAGCCAAAAGAAAGAAGAAACCCGCAAGCTCAAAACCGATGAGGTGGCGGATTTTTGCCGCCAGTTAGGCGCAATGCTCTCGGCCGGAATCATGCTCATCCGCGCCATGACCATCCTGTCCCAGCGCAATCTCAAGCCTCACATCAAAAAGATTTATGAAGAGCTTATTTTGGACCTTCAGCGTGGCTCCACCCTCTCCGAGGCCATGACAAACCGCGGGCGCGCCTTCCCCGAGTTGCTCACCAACATGATTCGGGCGGGCGAAAACACGGGCAAGCTCGACGCGACCTGCGAGAAGATGGCCGTCACCTATGACAAGGAGCACCGTCTCAACGCAAAAATCAAACAGGCACTCGTGTATCCCATCATACTCATCGTGCTCATCATCGGCGTGGTGCTCATCATCTTCACCTTTGTGTTACCGCAGTTCATGGGCCTGTTTGAGAATATGGAGCTGCCGCTTCCCACAAAAATCGTCATGGGTATCTCGGACTTCCTGATTGCCTGGGGCATGTGGCTCATCATCGGGGTCGTCATTGCCATCGCGGGGCTCATTACCCTGTTCAGACAGCCGGAGCCGCGCAAGGCTTATGACCGGGTCAAGCTCAAACTCCCCAAGATAGGGCAGCTGCTCCGCACCATCTACACGGCACGTTTCGCGCGCACCCTCTCGTCGTTGTACGTAAGCGGCATCTCGATGATTCAGGCGCTCAACATAGCGCGCTCCACCATCGGAAACGCCTATATCGAATCGCAGTTTGACGCAGTCATCGAGGCGCTTGGCAACGGGCGCACGCTTTCACAGGCGCTGGCAACCGTCGACGGCTTTGAGCCAAAACTACGCTCCACCGTCCTTATCGGCGAGGAAAGCGGCAACCTTGAACAGATGCTCGAATCGGTTGCCGACCAGTACGAATACGACTCAGAAATAGCGACGCAAAGTCTTGTGACGCTCGTAGAGCCCGTGCTCATCGTCTTTATGGCAGTAATTGTCGCGTTTGTAATTATTTCGGTACTGATGCCCATCTACCAGCTCTACTCCAACATCGGCGCGGAAGGGGGCATGTGATGAACATCTCTCTGTATTGCTCCCCTACTCAACTGATTTTGCTGGTTGGCAGCGTGAGCGGACAAAAGGCGACCGTCGAGGAATTCAAGGCGATTCCGCTGCCGGGACAGGCGATGATAAACGGCGTCATAACCGATAAAGACGCGATGATTCGCTTTCTTCAAGATGTCTCGCAGCAACACGGTCCCTATGCCCAAGACGCCATCCTCGTATTGGAAGGCAGCAACATCCGAACCAAGATAATGACACTGCCCGCAGTTAAGGAAAACAAGCTGTTACCCTTTGTGCAGCGAGACTTTGGCGAAATCAGCGAGGGAGACGACGACGTCTTTGATTTCACCGTCTTAGGGCCCAATCGCAAAGAGGGCGGCCTTGCGGTTTTGGGTATCGCGGCGGGCAAGACCCTGCTCCAAAACTATATAGATGTGCTGCGAGCCGGTGGGTTTAAGCTCAAGCGCATCGATGTGGGCACCAATGTTCTGGCAAAAATCGCGCGCTTTATCCCGCAGCTGCAATCAAACAGCAGCGTCTTGGTTCAC
>JAISFJ010000178.1 GCA_031263665.1 Coriobacteriales bacterium | reverse complement strand
GCCTGTTGATAAGCTTGGGCCATCTGTTCTTCGTAGGAATCATCAAAGCTCGCGGATGCCGCCAAAGTAAAGTGGACATCGACAGCGGTAAGCACCGTCAAAACCACCGCGGCCTCATGATAACCTTGTGATGAAAACGTCGCCAACGAGGTCATACCCGCAATCGGTATGCCTAAAAGACTTTCGAGACCAGCGCTTATGCCCGCGCCGTCAGCATCAGCGTCGCACAAAAGAATACCTACGGAATTTTGCTCAAGGGTAAGCTGTTCTCGTATTGACGCGGCAAGTTCTCGTACGGATACCTCGACATCATCGAGTTCAAAGGTGGTCGCGACAGCACTTCTCATGATACGTCCCCCAATCATACAAAACCAATAACCCACAGCACCAACCGCTAACCGCTAACCGCTAACCGCTGGCATATTCATGATACACCTTTCATGCGCCGCCCGCAGTGGGACAAAGAGATGGGAGACAGAATGCAGAGTGTCCCGCAACACACGCATCATTTTGTTATTGCCTCGCAAGTGCTTCGATAGCTTTTCTTGCTCGCTTTGCGCGGCCGGGGCCGGTTTTTTTCTCCACGGCGCGAAGTAAGGCCACCATGAGCCAGATGATAAGGAGGTAGACGAGTGCGCTTGCGACCAGCGGGAAAAACGCGTCGAAGGTTACGCTGCGGATGAGGTCGCTTGCTCGTGTGAGGTCATCGACCGCGATGTAGCCAACGATTGCCGTACCCTTCAAAAGCTCCGCCAACTGTCCACTGTAAAGCTGGATTATCGTACGCGTCGCCTGCGGAAGCACCACCAGTCTGAACGCCTCCCCACGCTTAAAACCGAGCGCCAACGCGGCTTCTGTCTGGGAGTCGCTCACAGAATCGACCCCAACGAGCATCGTTTCTGAAAATCCCGCCGCGAATATGATGGAAAAGCCGATAACCGCGACCCAAAAGCCCCCTATCGGAACGGAACCAAACACCATATAGGCGAGTATGAGCAGTATCACCACGGCGGGGAGTCCGCCTGTGAGCTTGTCGATAACGGCCGCGAACAACCGAGGTGCGCGAAGCCGGGAGCGCTTCATGCGAAAAAGCAGCAGACCGAGCACGGTTCCTAAGGCGGCGGACAGGGCGGTGAGGGCTAAGGTCACCCCTATGCCCAACACTATCAGGCGGTAGCGCCCCTCGTAAATGAAGGTCGATTGTATCCCATCGCTTATATACTCGATGAAACTCGACGATGAGGCAGAGGACTCGTCACGCACGAGACAGACCATCGGAACCGTGGCAGTAGGGTCGGTAAACAGCACCGCCTCGGCACGCTCCGGCGTTATCGTGATGCCCGTCGCCGCAAGGTCGTATTTGTTCGCACTTATCGCGGCGAGCATCCCGGCGAAGTTCATATTCTCGATGTTGAGAGCGTATCCTTTGCGGGAGGCGAAAATCATCATGAACTCGATGTCGTAGCCTACGATTTCTCCGTTCTCACCTATGAGCGCAAACGGCGTGTTATCGCTGCCCGTAGCGAGCGAGAGGGTGCCGTTTTCGCCGCTGAGTTCATAGTCGTCCAAGGTGACGCCCTCAATGGATGCATAAAGCCACTTCTGTTGCAGTTCCTCCAAAGTGCCGTCATCTTTCATCTCAGCCAAAACTTCATTTATCTCCTGGCGAAGTTCCGCTCTGTTTGGGGAGATGATGGGAGCGAGGTCCTCGTAGCCCAGATACTCATCCAGATAATTGAGGCCGTCGATTTCCCGCATGACCTGCTCGGCAGATACCCTGTTCACAAACATACAGTCCACCTTGCCAGTTTGCAGGGCGGTAAGAATGTCGGCCGCTGTTTTGTAATACAGTTTGGGAGCGTCGGGATACAGCTCGTCTGCCACCTGGTCATATATGGAGCCTTCAAAAATGCCAATACGCGCGGTGGCGATGTCATCGAGGCTTTGGACTTTGTTCTGTTGTTTGGGCGAACACCCGCCGAGCGTCAGAAGCACGAGGATAAGCGCAAAGACAACCGCCAAGGAGAGCGCGACAAAAGGTGCTCTGGTCAAAATCGCCTCTTGTAATCCCGCCTTCTTCAAAACTTTTTAAGCCCCCTTTTTACGGCCCTTGCAAAGACTTATCATTCCTTAGTATAGGATAACAAAGTTGTGATAAACTGGCTGAGACGAACCCCTCGAGGGTACGGGACAACAACATGAAGGAGTTGGGTAGTGGAGATAACAATCAGCGACAGTGGTGAAACGAGGTCCATAAAACTCGTCGGCAGGCTTGACACCCTGACTTCTCCGGAACTGGAAGGACCCCTCAAAGATTCCTGCGAGCAATGGCAAAACACGGTTGTGGATTGCGAGAAGCTGGACTATGTAAGCAGCGCGGGATTGAGAGTGCTGCTCACAGGGCAAAAAGCCGCCGGCAACTCAAAGCACTCGCTTATACTCATCAACGTCTCAGACAATGTACGCGAAGTGTTCGACATCACCGGTTTTTCCCGCATCCTCAGCATCGAATAACGCTTCTCCTCAGCACCCCCGACGTAGCATCAGGTGTGCCGTTATTCGTGGATGAGATTTTTGGGGAGGTGTTCATAGAGCACCATGGAGAGAAGCGCGGCGTCCATGGGTTTGGAGATATAGCCGTCAAAGCCGGCCGCGAGAAACATCTCGACAACTCCAGAGACCGCGTTGGCCGTCATGGCGATGATGGCTACCTTGGAGTTGGGGCCATCGAGTTCGCGGATGAGCTTGGTCGCCTCGACCCCATCCATAACGGGCATCATATGGTCCATGAGTATCAGGTCAAAGTGCTCTCGCTGCACCATATCAAGTGCCTGCTGACCATCGGCGGCCGTCTCGACCTGCACTTCAAAGGGCTCAAGCATGAACTCCGCGATTTCGGTATTTACCGCCACATCATCAACAATGAGTATGCGTGCGTCGGGTGCCGTAAACTCTCGATAGGTGCCGCTGTCGTGCGGGAGGTCGGCCCTTGCCCCCTCTTTGAGCGGCAGGACAACGGAGAAGGTCGAGCCCTCGCCGTAGACGCTTTGCACCTCGATAGAGCCGCCCATCAGCTCAACAAGTTGTTTGGTAATCGCCAGACCAAGACCGGTGCCGGTGATGTCGCGGTTGCGCTTGATGTCCAACTGCTCAAACGCGGTAAAGAGTTTATTCAGCTCATCTTCGCGGATGCCTATGCCGGTATCGCACACCTCCAGGCGAACCAAGCCATCGCGGGTGCGACTCACCGAAAAATCCACCCAACCGCTCGGTGTGTACTTGTAGGCGTTGTTAACAAGATTGGTGAGTATCTGCTGCAGGCGCTTGGCGTCCGTGTAGACAATCTCGGGAATATCCGCGGCAAAGTGCGTGTGAAGCGCGAGTTCTTTTTGCTTTAGCAACACCTCAAATACCGAGCTGAGTTCGCTTAAAAAGTCTTTGAAATCAAAGTAGTCGTCGATAACCTCGAGTTTTCCCGCCTCAATTTTAGAGAGGTCGAGCAGGTCATTGATGAGGGCGAGCAATCCGTCGGAGGAAGTCTGTATCTTGGTGAGCAGTTCACGTTGATGTGTGTCCAAACCGGTGGCGGACAACATCTGCGCAAGGCCGATGACCGCGTTCATGGGGCTGCGTATGTCGTGGGATATTTTCGCGAGGAACTCCGATTTTGCGGCATTCGCCTGTTCCGCCTCGCATTTGGCCTGCACAAAATCGGTGTTGTCGTAAAAGAAGAACAACCAACCCTGGCGGACGCCTTCGCTGTCGCGCATGACGCTGACTTCCAAAGAATAGTCACGCGCCTCGCCACTCCCCTTCAAATCGGTGGTGAACTGCCGCTCAAAAGTCTTGTGAGATTCGCCGCGATTGTTGCCGGAGCTTTCACCCGGCTCACCGGTTGTCTTGTTGATGGTCTTGTTGGCAGCCTTGCCGGTAGTCTTGCCGGTAGTCTTGCCGGTAGCTTGGTCGGTAGTTTTGCCGGCTTCGAGATGCTTATCGGCCTCAAAATCTCCAAAATCCTCAACGGCGGCTATCACCTCATCAGGCACAAGCCCGTTGAAGATGTCTTTGAAGTTCTTTCCCTTCAAAAGGCCGATTCCAGGAACGCCCAGAGCCTCAAGCAGCGAATCGGTGCACAGAATGAGGCGATGTTGCGCGTCAAAGAACAGGATAAAATCTCGGCTGTTCTGCAATAACAGGTTCATCTGAAGCTCAAGGCGGGAGCGCTCCGCCAGCACGATTTCTGAGAACTGCTTTTTTGCCTCGTTATTGCTGCGATAGCGACTGAGCAACGTGCGCTCTTTTTCGAGCTCGCGCTCAAGACGCTTTACCTTGCGGCCGAGCAGCTTATTCTCATCGAGCAGCGCGTCTGGAGAAGGCTCATCTAAAGAAAGCTCATCCGAAGAAGGTTCACGGGCCACACCTTTATCTTCGTACGCCGCGCCTTTATTCTCACGGGCTGTCTTGTCCTCGCGAACAGCTGTGTCCTCGTGGATTTTCTCAAGAGTCTTGTCGAGAAGCTGCGTCATGACATCCTTAGTTTTTAGAAGGTCAACGCGATAAAGGTACTGTTGTGAAAGCGGTTGGTAAGGTTGGTTTCATCCGTAATATTCGTCATCGGACATATCTCACCCCCAGAGTAGTTGAGGATGTAGGGAAAGTCCAGAGGGTCGATAAGTTCGTGCATCTCATTGGCCTCACCCGCTGGGTCTAACACCATCGTAAAGTAGCGTCCAACGCATGAGAAAAAGATTCCCCCATGCTGGTTTTCGTCCGCCTTAAAGGTCGCCAGGCCCTTTTTTGTGGTGGCGAGTATCTCGTCCTCGTCAAAGTGGCCCACAGAAAGCGTCGAACCCTCGGGAATGTCTCCCAAGCAGACCGCATAACCCTCCGGCGTTGTGGCAAAAATTACCCGGATGACTGGCGGTGTGCCGTCGTTAAAGTCAACGATGTACGGAAAAGAGTTGACACCCTCAATCACCCCGTTTGCGACAGCGACCAATCCCTTGTTTTTGAGAAACTCCACCGCGGGCTTGTCATCGACCATCTTGAGCTGGTTGCCCTCGCTCGAGGTGACCACACCCTTCTCTTCAAAAATACTCTCATGCGAGATGGTCGCCTGATAAAATCGCGGCTTGATGTCGCCAAAAATCGCGACGAACGCGAGTTGGTCGGCTGCGGCCTTACCCTGATAGATAACGCTGGCCTTGTGGTAGTCGATGGTGTTGTCTACCGCAAGCGACCCAAAAAGCGGCGTGTGGTCACTCAGCTCGTCAAAAGTTTTGACCATAAAATCGCCGCCCACGTTAAGAAGCAACGGCGCGTAGATGAGGATGAGAGTGGGTTTTTCCTCATAATCGTCTAACACCGCGTGGTAGGCATCGGCAAGAAGGGCCGTATCCGTGCTGGTAATTGGGGCAGTCTGCCCATAAGCGAAGCTCAGTTCATCGCTGGTGATGAGCATGACGTTGAGTATTTCTAAGGAAGATGAGCCAGGACTTGCCGCCGCTATCGTGCTCTGTCCAACGAGAGCAAACGGCACGGCCTCCTGTAAAGCCTCGACCACTCCCGTCTCGATAAACTCAGGGATGCAACTGACGAGCCCAATGGTATTTGCGAGCAGCTGGTCTTTTTCCGGGAGTTGTCTGAGGATTTCCGCAACCGCCGCCTCAACATCATCAATCTCCGAGGTAAAAGCACTAAACGTCTTAATCATATATGCCCCACTTCCCCGATGCGCCTCAGCCTATGGAAGAACAAAATCCATGGTACCACAAAACCCCATATTGTGTTCCACAAAGACAGATTCCCGGAGGAAGTTGGGGCTACGAGCGCCTTGCTTCATTGAAGAGCCTCTCAGAAACCGAGCCTATGAACTCCATTGCGTCATGTTCGGTAATATTATCATCGTATTCGATGCCTTCATGCGAGTAGACTGGTGCTTGCTCTGTGGCCGGAATGAG